>JAUJME010000301.1 GCA_030447005.1 Solirubrobacteraceae bacterium
AGGTCCAGAAGGTCAAGCAGCAGCTCACGGGCGCGACGACCTCGATCGAGAACGCGCGCAAGATCGTCGACGCGATGGCGACGCAGGTCCGCGCGCAGCTCGCGCACATCGAGTCGCTGCTCGAGGCGGCGGAGGCCGAGGAGGAGGGCGAGCCCGTGGACGTGGGGGCGCCGAGCGCGTCGAGCGCGCCCGCGCCGGGTGCCGACCTCCGTCTCGACCTCTAGCCCCGGCCCGTACTCGCGGACGATCCAGGCCTACACGAACGGCGCCTTCCCGCTGCGGCGCTTCCCCGTCGTCGAGCGCGACGGGTACATCTGGCCGCGCTGAGGGCGTGTAACGTCGCCCAGAGGCCGAGCGCCAGCGAAGTCCGGCCGGGCGAAACCCGATTAGCCGACTTCGGCCGGCTCGTCCTTGCCCTGCAGCCGGTCGCGGCCGCGCTGGACGGCGCCGATGAACTTCGAGAGGTTGACCTCGAGCGTGTTGAGGATCTCGTCGGCGTAGTCCTCGGCGCCCAGGCGGATCTCGCGCTCGCGGGCGCGGGCGTCCTCGATGATGTCCTCGGCGGCCCGCTCGGCCTGCTTGGTGACCTCCTGCTCGGAGACGAGCACGTCCTGGCGGTCGCGCGCCTCCTTGACGATCCGCTCGGCCTCGCGCTTGGCCTCCGCGAGCATCTCCTGGCGCTCCTTGACGATCCAGCGCGCCTGCTTGATCTCCTCGGGGATCGTCGCGCGCATCTGGTCGAGGATGTCGTAGATCTCCTCCTTGTCGACGCGGACCGAATCCGAGAACGGGATCGGCCGGGCGTTGTGGACAAGGTCGTCGAGCTTGTCGATGAGAACGAGGACGTCCATGGTTTCGTGCGCTCTTTCTTCAGCGGCGGAGCGCTTCCTGCAAGCGCGCCGCCACCTCTTCCGGGACCAGATCGCGGATGTCTCCGCCGAACGTGGCCATCTCCTTGATGCCGCTCGAGGAGAGGAAACTGTACTGCGGGCTGGCCATGACGAACACGGACTCGATGTCGGGCGCGAGCCGGCGGTTGAGCTGGTTCATCTCGAACTCGTACTCGAAGTCCGAGATCGCGCGCAGCCCCTTGACCACCGCCTTGGCGCCGCGGCGGCGCGCGAAGTCGACGACGAGCGTGTCGAACGGCTCGACCTTGACGTTGGGCAGGTCGGCCGTCGCGTGCTCGATGAACGCCACGCGCTCCTCGCAGCTGAACAGCGACTTCGACTTGCGCACGGACGCGTTGACCACCGCGACGATCACCTCGTCGAACATGGTCGCCGAGCGCGCGATCACGTCGAGGTGGCCGTTGGTGATCGGGTCGTAGGTCCCGGGGACGACGGCGATGCGGGGGTCAGGCGCCATGGATGCGGATCAGGGTGTCGCCGTAGCGGCGTTCGTCACGGAGCGGCAGTGGTTCCATGGGGAGCGGCGCCCGGCGGTCGCTCTCGGTGACGACGCTCCCGCCCGGGGCCAGCACGCCTCCGACCGCCTCCGAGAGGCCGGGCGCGAGGCGCTCGGCCAGACGGTAGGGCGGGTCGAGGAAGACCAGATCGTATTGGCGGGCGGCGGCGCGTGCGTTTCGGAGCGCCGCCAGGGCGTCGCCGCGCACCACCTCCGCCTCGGCGCCGAGCGCGGCGAGATTGGCGCGCAGCGCCCGGATCGCCGCCGGTGAGGAGTCGACGAAGGTGGCCTCCGCGGCGCCGCGCGACAGCGCCTCGAGGCCGAGCGCGCCAGAGCCGGCGAACAGGTCGAGCACGCGAGCGCCGGCCACCGCCTCGCCCAGGACGGAGAAGAGCGCCTCGCGGACGCGGTCGGAGGTCGGGCGGGTCTCGCGGCCGGGCGGGGCCTGGAGCCGGCGCCCGCCGTAGCGGCCGGCGATGACCCTCACGCCGGGATGGGCTCGAGCGCCTCGGCGCCGTAGGCCGCCTCGATGGCGACGGCGAGGAGCGCGTGCTCGGGCGCGGCGAGGTCCGGGTCGGCGTCGAGCAGGGTCTGGCCGCGCATCCGCGCGCGCTCGAGCAGCTCGGCGTCCTCGGGCAGCCGGGCGACACGGAACTGCGCCAGGCCGGACTGCCGGACGCCGAGCATCTCCCCCTCGCCGCGCAGCTCGAGGTCGATCTCGGCGAGCGCGAAGCCGTCCGTGTGCTCGCCGAGCGCGCGCAGCCGCGCGGACTCCTTGGGCCCGAAGAGCAGGCAGAGCGACTCGTGCGGCCCGCGGCCGATCCGCCCGCGGAGCTGGTGGAGCTGGGAGATCCCGTAGCGCTCGGCGTTCTCGACGAGCATCACCGAGGCGTTGGGGACGTCGATGCCGACCTCGATCACCGTGGTGGCGACGAGGACGTCGGCGCCGCCCGCGGCGAAGTCGGCCATCGCCTCCTGCTTCTCGCGGGGCTTGAGCTGGCCGTGGAGGAGGACGACGCGGAAGTCGCGCAGCTCCCCCGTCCGCAGCCGCTCGTACTCGGCGGTCGCGGCGCGCGCGGCGAGCGCCTCGGACTCCTCGACGAGCGGGCAGACGACGAACGCCTGCCGCCCGGCGCGCAGCTCCTCGCGCATCCGCTCGTACGCACGGGCGCGCTCGCGCTCACCGCTGGCGACGTGGGTGTGGATCGGCCGCCGGCCCGCGGGCAGCTCGCGCAGGACGGTGACGTCGAGGTCGCCGTAGGCGGTGAGCGCGAGCGTCCGGGGGATCGGCGTGGCGGTCATGTGCAGGACGTGCGGCGCGAGCCCCGGCGGCGCCTTGCGATCCAGCGCGCGGCGCTGGTTGACCCCGAAGCGGTGCTGCTCGTCGACCACCGCCACCGCGAGGCGGTCGAAGTCGACCGGCCCCTCGATCAGCGCGTGGGTGCCCACGAGCAGCTTGAGCTCGCCGCTGGCGAGCTTGCCGAGCAGGTCGGCGCGGCGGGCCGCCGGCGTCGTGCCGGTGAGCAGTGCCGCCTGGAGCATCTCGCCCGGCATGAGCTGCTGGAGCGTCGCGAAGTGCTGCTCGGCGAGGGTCTCGGTCGGCGCCATCAGCGCCGCCTGGGCGC
>JAUJME010000302.1 GCA_030447005.1 Solirubrobacteraceae bacterium
TCGAGCAGTTCAAGCGGCTCGGCGCGTCGTGCGACTACGCCGACGAGCGCTTCACCCTCGACGACGGCTACGTCCGGGCGGTCCTGAAGGTCTTCGTGGACCTCTACGACAAGGGGCTCATCTACCGCGACAACTACATGGTCAACTGGGACCCGGGGTCGCGCTCGGCCATCTCCGACCTCGAGGTCGAGGAGCGCGAGGTGACCGACCGGCTCTACTCGATCGACTACCCGCTGGCCGGCGGGCACGGCTCGATCACCATCGCCACCGTCCGCCCGGAGACGATGCTCGGCGACACGGCGATCGCGGTCCACCCCGACGACGACCGCTACGGCCGGCTGGTCGGCGAGACGGCGATCCTGCCCCTGGTCGGGCGGCCGCTGAAGATCATCGCCGACCCCTACGTCAAGCCGGAGTTCGGGACGGGCGCGCTGAAGATCACGCCGGGCCACGACCCCAACGACTTCGAGATCGGCCGCGCCCACGGGCTCGAGGAGATCTCGGTGATCGGCGAGGACGGGCGCATGACCGCCGCCGCCGGCGACCGCTTCGCGGGGATGGGCGTGCTCGAGTGCCGCGACGCGGTGGTCGCCGCGCTGCGCGAGGAGGGCCGCATCGTCGGCGCCGAGCCCTACACCCACAACGTCCCGTACTCCAACCGCTCCGGCGAGCGGATCGAGCCGCTCGTCTCCCTCCAGTGGTTCATGCGCATGGACGAGCTGGCCGCCCCCGCGATCGCGGCGGTGCGCGACGGCCGCGTCCGGATCCACCCCGAGTCCCAGGCGCGCCGGTACGTCGACTGGCTCGAGAACATCCGCCCGTGGTGCGTCTCCCGCCAGCTCTGGTGGGGTCACCAGATCCCGGTCTGGTACCGGATCCGGCCCACCGCCCCCGCCACCGAGGAGCGCCACGTCGGGCTGAGCGCGCCCGAGGGCGAGGGCTGGGAGCGCGAGCCCGACGTCCTCGACACCTGGTTCTCGAGTGCGCTGTGGCCGTTCGCGACGCTCGGCTGGCCCGAGCAGACGCCGGAGCTCCGCGCGTTCTACCCGACCGACGTCCTCTCGACGGCGCGCGACATCCTCTTCCTCTGGGTCGCGCGGATGGTGATGATGGGGCTCGAGTTCGCCGGCGACGTCCCGTTCTCCGACGTCTACGTCCACTCGGTCATCCAGGCGCCCGACGGGCGGCGGATGTCGAAGTCGCTGGGAACGGGGATCGACCCGATCGAGCTCATCGACGAGTACGGCGCCGACGCCACGCGGTTCGGGCTGCTCGCCATGTCCTCGACCCAGGACGTGCGCTTCTCGGCCGAGCGCATCGCGCAGGGCCAGCAGCTCGCGACGAAGCTGTGGAACGCCTCGCGGCTCGTGCTCACGCGCGTCCCCGAGGGGACCGAGGTCCCGGCCGGCGCGGTGGAGCCCGGCGCGGTGGAGGACGCCTGGATCCTCTCGCGGCTCGAGCGGGCGAAGGCGGACTACGCGCGGGCGATCGAGCGCTTCGACTTCCACCGCGCGGCGCTCGGCCTCTACGCGTTCGTCTACGACGAGCTCTGCGACTGGTACCTCGAGCTCGTCAAGCCGCGCCTCTACGACGGCGACCCGGCGGCGGCCGCGACGGCGCTCGGAGTCCTGGCCGAGACGCTGGCGCTCGCCCACCCGATCATGCCGTTCGTCACCGAGGAGATCTGGAGCTTCCTGCCCGGTACGGAGGGGATGCTCGTCGAGGGGCCGGCCCCCGCGGCCGACCCGTCGCGCGTCGACGACGCGGCCGAGGACGAGGTGGGGCGCGCGATCGCGGCGGTCCAGGCGCTGCGCGGCTGGCGCGACCAGGTGCGCGCCGTGCCGGGGACGGCGGTGCCGGCGCGGCTCGACGGGCCCGGCTACGAGCGGACGGCGGCGCACATCGCGCGCCTCGCGCGCGTCGACTGGCGCGACGGCGACGGCGGGGCGCCCGTGGCGACCGTCGGCGTCCCAGGCGGCGCGATCGCCATCTTCGAGTCCGACGCCGTCGACACGGAGGCCGAGGCCCGCCGCGCGCAGGAGCGCCGCGCCAAGCTCGAGGCGGAGATCGCCCGCGCGGAGGGCAAGCTCGCCAACGCGCGCTTCGTCGAGAAGGCCCCGCCCGCCGTCGTCCAGGCCGAGCGCGACAAGCTGGAGGCGCTGCGGACCGAGCTCGGGGAGCTCTGAGGGCGACGGCGCGCGCGTGGACCGCGGAGCGGGCGGAGGAGCACCTGCTCTCGCTCGAGCTGTTCGGCATGCGGTTCGGCCTCGACCGGATGCGGCGGCTGCTCACCGTGCTGGGCTCGCCGCAGGAGGCGTTCGGATCGATCCACGTCGTCGGGACGAACGGCAAGAGCTCGACCACGCGGATGGCCGCGGCGATCCTCGAGGCCCACGGGCTGCGCACCGGCGCGTTTCTCTCGCCGCACCTCACCTCGTTCGCCGAGCGCATCCGCGTCGGCGACTCAGACCTCGAGCCGGGCGCCTTCGGGGCGGCGGTGCAGCGGGCGGCGGCGGCTGCGGAGAAGGTCGACCGGACGCTGAGCGGCGGCGACCGCGTGACCCAGTTCGAGCTCCTGGCCGCCGCGGCACTCGCCGAGCTGGCCGAGCGCGGGGTGGAGGTCGCCGTGGTGGAGGCGGGCCTCGGCGGGCGCCACGACGCCACGAACGTGCTGCCGTCGGCCGTCGCGGTCCTCACCAACGTCGGGCTCGAGCACACGCGCTGGCTCGGCCCGACCATCCGCGACATCGCGCGCGAGAAGCTCGCGGTGGTGCGCGAGGGCGCGACGCTCGTGGCCGGCGAGCTCGAGCCCGAGGCCGACGAGGAGGCGGTCGCGACCGCCCGGCGCCTGGGCGCGCGGCGCGTGCGGGTGCCGGCCGAGCCGCGCTTTAAGCGCACCAACTTAGCGGTGGCCCGCGCGGCGGCCGAGGCCTACAACCGGGCGCGCGACCCGGCGGCGGTCGCGGCGGGCGAGGCGGCGGGGGAGGGGCCCGGGCGCATAAGATCAGACGAGC
>JAUJME010000038.1 GCA_030447005.1 Solirubrobacteraceae bacterium
CGGGCAAGCTCGCCGACCGGATCGTGCTGCCCTCGTTCCTGCTCGCCGGTGCGGTCCTGGCGGCGACGCGGAATCCCACCCGCGCGGCGTCGATCCTCATCACCGACTTCGCGACCGGCATCCGCGTCTCCGTGCCGACGGCCGTCCTCGCCGCGATGACGAGCGCGGCACAGGCCGGGGTGGTGATCCGGAGTGGACGGGCGCTCGAGCAGCTCGCCGGCGTCGACGCCGTCGTCTTCGACAAGACGGGGACCATCACCGAAGGCAACCCGGCCGTCGTCGGCGTCGAGAGCGTCACCAGCGCGCTTTCGGCCGACGAGATCCTCGCCATCGCGGCGACCGCCGACCAGCGGCTCAGCCACCCCGTCGCCGAGGCGATCGTCCGCTACGCCGCGGCCGCAGGCGTGACGCCGGGGCGCAGAGGCCGGTGGAACTACGACATCGGCCTCGGCGTGCGCGCGGAGATCGGCGGGCAGGAGATCCTGGTGGGGAGCGACCGGCTGCTCGCACGCGAGGGGGTCGACCTGACCCCGGCGGCGCCGTTCTCAGACCGGCAGTCGCGCATCTATGTCGCTGCGGACGGCGCGCTGTGTGGCGTGATCGCGTACGCGGACCCGATCCGCCGGGAGGCCGAGCACGTCGTCGGCGCGCTCCGCGAGCGCCACGGCATGGAGATCCACCTGCTGACCGGCGACAAGACGGAGACCGCGCACGCCGTCGGCCGGCGCCTCGGCATCGACGCCGTGAACGTCCACGGCGAGCTGTTCCCCGAGGACAAGGCCGCCGTGCTCCGCCAGCTGCGCGCGCAAGGCCGCCGGGTCGCCTTCGTCGGCGACGGGATCAACGACCTTCCGGCGCTGGCCTACGCCGACGTCTCCGTGTCGTTCGGCGGCGCGACGGCCGTCGCGCGCGAGACGGCCGACGTGGTGCTGATCGAGGACAGCCTGCACGCGCTGCCCGCGGCGGTCGCCGCCTCGCGGCAGGCGATGCGCCTGGTGAACCAGAACATCGGCATCGTCGGCGCCGTCAACCTGACGGCGCTGACCGTCGCCACGGCGACCGGGCTGTCGCCGACGACCGCCGCGGTCGTGCACAACGGCTCCACGGTGGTAGCAGCCCTCAACGGCCTACGGCCACTGCTCGGATCCAACGGGCGCAAACGCCGGGCCGAAGGCGATCGGACACAGGAGACCACGCATGGGTGACAACGGGAAGACGGGCTCGCAGATGTGGAAGGGTGCGCGCCGCGGCGCCGGCTGGGCGCTCGGGGTGGGCGGCGTGATCTCGGCCGCCGCCGTCCTCCGGGACGGGCCGCGGGACACGGTCAAGGCGATGATGAAGGCCGGGATGCGCGGGCGCGAGGTGGCCGCCGAGGTCTCCGAGCAGGTGCAGGACCTCTACGCCGAGGCGCAGGCCGAGCGGTTCCCCGCGCCTGAGGCGGCGGATCGCTGACCGGCGCGCGCCGCGGATGAAGGGATGAGGGGAGGGCCGCCAGGAGGGTCCGGCCCCCCCCTCTGATGCCGCCGTGGGGCGGCAAGGCAAGCTTCAGGCGGTCACCAGCAGGCCGGTGACGTAGAGCACGGCGACGCCGGTGAGGATCCCGCCGACGCTGGCCGGGTGCAGCGCCCGGCCGGCCGCGTCGCGGATGGACGGGATGAGCTGAACGATGACCTGGGCGATGGCGCCGATCCCGAGCCCGAGCAGCAGCCCGGCGACCTCGGCGTTGTAGGCCGATGCGCCGATCACCGCGCCGACGCTGGCCGGCGCGCCGGCGATCAGCCCGAGCATGGCCAGCCGCGCGAGCCGGGGTCGCTCCTCGCTCAGCGGGGCGACGATCGCCAGGCCCTCGGTCGTGTTGTGCAGCGCGAAGCCGAAGATCAGGAACGTCCCGAGGGCGAGCGCGCCGACGGCGTACGCGGAGCCGATGGCCAGCCCCTCGCCCAGGTTGTGCAGCCCGATCCCGATGGCGATCATGAGCGCCAGCCGCTCGCCCGAGGCGCCGCTGCGGCCGGCGGCCTCGCGCCGGGCTCGCAGCGCGCGGTCGAGGGCGGTGAGGCCCAGATAGGCCGCGACGGCGCCGATGATCACCAGCTCGACGCCGCCGAGCGCGCCGGAGCTCTCGCCGGCGATCTCCGAGCCCTCGAGCCAGGCGTCGACCGCGAGGAAGCCGAGCAGGCCGACCGTGAGGGCCATCAGGAAGCGGACCCAGCCCGGGTCGATCCGGCGCAGCAGTGGGAGGAACAGCATCCCGAGAATCACGGGGATCACGCCGACGTAGATGCCGATGAGGATCATCAGCCCGATGAAGCCGCCGCCCGTCTGCGGGGTCGCCACGGCGGCTTCGATCTCGTGCTCGATCGTCGCGCCCGTCGAGGTGAGGAGCGTCACGAGGTAGGGCGAGTCGGCCTGCCACGGGTAGTCGAGCCGCAGCGTGCGGGTCCCGAGGCGGCCGACCTCGCCGCCGTCGGAGGAGTAGTCGACGTAGGCGTCGTTGACGAAGACCTGCGCGACCTGCGCGGCGTCGGGGCCCGCGTTGCGCAGCGTGAGGATGATCTCGCCCGGCCGCAGCTCGGTGCGCTCGACGGCGAGGTCCTCGGCGGGCGGCCCGGTGCGCTCGCCGAGCGTCGAGCCCCCGAAGGCCAGCAGGGCGACCAGCGCGGCCGCGATCAGCGCGAGCGGGACCAGCGCGAGGGCCCAGGTGGGCAGCTTTCGGATGGCGTCCATCACGTGACCTCGAAGAAGCCCATCCAGCCGAGCTCGGCGAACTCGGTCTTGTGGGCGTGGAACATGACGCGGCCACCCTGGGTGTCGCGGAAGCGCATCTCGAGGATCCCCCGCTGCGCCTGGGTGAGCGCGATCGTGTCGGTGAGCTCTGACGGCTGCAGCGACGTGCCGGTCGGGAAGTAGTTGAAGAACTGCCCGTGGACGTGGAAGGAGTTGATCGGGTCGTACTCGAGCGCGTTGATCAGGTAGATCCGCACGAGCTCCCCGCGCTTGACCTTGACCGGCTCGTTGTTGTGGTGGAAGGCGACCGTGTTGACCGCGTAGACCTGGTTGCCCTCGGCGTCGAAGTTCGTGTTGAAGCCGTTCATCACCATCACCAGCTCGTCGGCCTCCGGCCGGCCCGCCTTCGGATCGATGATGAACGCGCCGTAGAGGCCGCGGGCGATGTGCTCGGCGAGCGGGCTGACGTGGCAGTGGTACAGGTGGCAGCCGAACGGCTCGGCGTCGAACTCGTAGACCGTGCTCTTGCCGGGCGCGATGGCGCCGTCGCCCTCCTCGGGGATGCCGTCCATCGCCGGTGCGTGGAAGCCGTGGAAGTGCATCGTGTGCGGGTGCTCGCTCCCGTTGACGAAGCGGACGCGCAGCTTGTCCCCCTCGCGGCAGCGCAGCGTCGGCCCAGGGATGCGGCCGTTGAAGGTCCACGCCGGGAACTTCACGCCGGGCGCCACCTCGATCTCCTTGTCGGCGGCGAACACGGTCCATTCGCGCAGCGTCCGGCCGCTCGCGAGCCTCGTCGTCTTCCCGTAGTCGAAGTCGCGCAGGATGTCGGTGGGGTTGAAGCCGTTCGCGCGGTGATCGACGACGTCGCCGTGCCGGAAGGTCGGTCCGTTGACCCCCCCGCCGTGATCCATGCCGCCGGGCTTGCGGGTCGCCTGCCCGCCCGCCGCGGACGCGGTGCCGTGCAGCGAGCGGTGCGGGACGAGCCCGTGAAGGAGGGGGACGGAGGCGGCGGTCGCGCCGAGCGCTCCCAGCGCCTGTCGCCGGTTGAGGCGTTTCATGATCCGGATTCAAGCACGGGTATCGTCCGTTCAACAAAGATCGTTTGGGTTCCCCAAAACTATCTTGTGCCACAGCTTGACCATGCCTTGGCGACCCCTAGACTCGACGCGATGGCGCCGACCGACAGTGCGAACCGGTGCTCCGCGACGGTCGAGGACTACGTGAAGGCGATCCTGCGCTCCGCCCGCGGCCCGCGCAGGATCGCGTCCACGACGGGGGTCGCCGAAGCGCTGGGCATCACGCCCGGCTCGGTCTCGGCGATGTTCAAGCGACTCGCCGATCTACAGCTCGTCATCCACGTCCCGTACCACGGCGTGACCCTCACCGGCGACGGCGAGCGACTTGCGTTGCGGATCGTCCGCCGGCACCGGCTGCTCGAGACCTTCCTCGTGCAGACGCTGGGCATGCCGTGGGACCGGGTGCACCTGGAGGCCGATCGGCTCGAGCATCACCTCTCCGAGGAACTCGAGGAGCGGATCGCCGCGACCCTCGGCGAGCCCACCGTCGATCCTCACGGCGATCCCATCCCCTCGGCCGATCTCACCATGCCCGTCGACGACACGGTCGCCCTCGTGGAGCTCCAGGCGGGTCAGTCGGGCGAGGTCGCCAGCGTCTCCGACAGCCACCCCGAGATGCTCCGGTACCTGTCCGACGTCGCGGGGATCGGCCCGGGCACCCGGTTCGCGGTGCAGGACAGGCAGCCGTTCGGCGGCCCGCTCATCCTGCGCATCGGCTCGCGAGCCGTGGTGCTCGGCGCACCGCTGGCCGGCTCGGTGCAGGTGCGGCTGAGCCGCGCGCCGGCGGCTCCTCAGGCGATCGCGCCCGCCGCCACGAGCGACAGCACCAGCGCGCCAAGCGCGATCCGGTAGGCGACGAAGATGCCGACCGAGTGGGTCTCGAGGTAGCGCAGCAGCCAGGCGATGGCCGCGTAGCCGACGACGAAGGAGACGACCGTGGCCAGCGCCACGGCCGCCGCGCTCTCCCCGCCCGCCCCCTCGCCGCCCCCGAGCGCGTCGCCGAGCTGGTAGAGCCCGCTCGCCAGGACCGCGGGGATGGCGAGCAGGAACGAGAACCGGGCCGCCGCGGCGCGCTCGAGCCCGAGCAGGAGGCCGGCGGTCATCGTCGCCCCCGAGCGCGACACGCCGGGGATCAGCGCGGCGGACTGCGCGAGGCCGATCAGCACGCCGTCGCGCACGGAGAGGGCGTCGAGGTCGCGCTCGTGGCGCCCGACGCGGTCGGCGAGCAGCAGCAGGAGGGCGAAGCCGATCAGCACGGAAGCGATGAGGACGAGGTCGCGGCCACCCGTCTCGATCTGGGCCTGGAACGCGAAGCCGAGCAGCCCGATCGGCACCGTGGCCACGACGATGAACCAGCCCATCCGCACGTCGGGATCGCGGCGCAGCGCCGGGTCGCCCAGCGCCCGCAGCCACTTCGTCGCGATCCGCCACAGGTCGCGCCGGAAGTAGATGAGGACCGCCGCCTCCGTCCCGAGCTGGGTGACCGCGGTGAACGCCGCGCCGGGGTCCTCCCAGCCGAGCACGGCCGGCACGATCCGCTGATGGGCGCTCGAGGAGATGGGGAGGAACTCGGTGAGGCCCTGGATGAGGCCGAGCACCAGCGACTGGAGGAGGCTCATGCGGCTGGGCACCCTAGCGGCGCCCCGGGCCGCGTCCCGGGCCGCGTCAGCGCGCGGTGAGCGACCGCTCGCGGCCGCGCCTGGCCGCGTACATGCGCCGGTCGGCCTCCTCCCACGCGGCGGCGAGCCCGGCGGCGGGGTCGCGCTCGGCGACCCCCAGCGACGCCATGATGCCGGCCGCCTCGAGCGCCGCGCCCAGGCGCTCGACCAGCGCGCGGGCGGTCTCGAGGTCGGCGTTGACCGCCAGCACCGCGAACTCGTCGCCGCCCACGCGGGCGACGGTGTCCGTGTCGCGCACCGCGGAGCCGAGCGCGGTCGCGGCCGCGCGCAGGAGCCCGTCGCCGGCGGGGTGACCGAGGGCGTCGTTGACCGCCTTGAGGCCGTCGAGGTCGATGGCCACGATCGAGGCCGGCTGGCCGTAGCGGGCGCAGCGCCGCTCCTCCGCCCGGAGCCCCACCTCCCAGCCGCGGCGGCTGCGGACGCCGGTGAGCACGTCGGTGTAAGCCTCGGCCTCCGCGCGCTCCGCTCGCTGCCGGGACTGGAGCAGCGACGCGAGCAGCCGGTGGGCGAGGTCGCCGGCGGCAGGGTCGTCGAGGACGGACTCGGCCGCCTCCTCGAAGGAGCGGAAGGGTCTGCGCGAGCGATCCGTGCTCATGACCCACACAACGCGGCGGGGGAGGCCGTTCCGCCGCGGTTATCGTCCCTGGTTCGCATGAGCACCGGCACGCGCGCCCGCCTGAGCCCCGAGGTCTTCCGCCTGCCGCTGGCCAAGCTCCGCTCGGGCTACTACTCCGACGCCTACTTCACGCACACGAAGGCGCTGCTCGAGGCGGAGGGGCACCGGCCGCACGTCCTCATGCAGGTCTTCCAGCGCGAGGCGTCGTTCCTGGGCGGCGTCGACGAGGCGGTGGCGATCCTCCGCGGCTGCACGGGACGCTGCGCGCCCGACGGCGGCTGGATCGACGGCTGGGACGAGGTCGAGGTCCGCGCCCTGCACGAGGGCGACGAGATCGCACCGTGGGAGACCGTGATGACGATCGAGGGCGACTACTCGCTCTTCGCCCACCTCGAGACGGTCTACCTCGGCTGCATGGCCCGCCGCACGCTCGTGATGCGCAACGTCCACGAGGTGGTCGAGGCCGCCGGCGGCAAGGCGATCCTCTACTTCCCCGCCCGCCACGACCACTGGCTCGTGCAGACGGGCGACGGCTGGGCGGCGCACGTGGCCGGGGCGATCGGCGTCTCCACCGACGCGCAGGCGTCGTGGTGGGGCGGGCGCGGCGTCGGCACGGTCCCGCACGCGCTGATCGCCGCCTACGGGGGCTCGACGGTCGCCGCCGCGCGGACCTTCGCGCGCCACTTCGCCGACCAGATGCGGATCACCGTGCTGGTGGACTTCGAGAACGACTCGGTGCGCACCGCACTCGAGGTCGCCGACGCGCTCGGCGACGATCTCTGGGGCGTGCGCCTGGACACGTCGGAGCGGCTCGCCGACGCCGGGCTGGTCGCGCGCATGGGGGAGGAGGCCGCGCCGCGCGGCGTCGCCCCCGAGCTCGCCGAGCTCGTCCGGACCGAGCTCGACCGTGCCGGCCACCAGCGGGTGCGGATCGTGGCGTCGGGCGGCTTCAACGCGGAGCGCATCCGCGCCTTCGAGGCGGCCGGCGTCCCCGTCGACGCCTACGGGGTCGGCTCGGCGCTCATCCGCGGCTCCAACGACTTCACGGCCGACATCGTGCTCAGCGACGGGCGCCCGGTGGCCAAGGCGGGCCGCGGCCTGCGCCCGAACGACCGCCTCGAGCTCGTCACCTAGCCCGCGCCTCAGAGCAGCGGCACGAACCGCACGCCCTCCAGGCGGCGGCGCCTGAGCCGCCGCCCGTCGCGCGAGCGGCGGACGAGCACGAGCCGCTGCGCGTCGGCGTGGCCCACGGGCGCCACGAGCCGCCCGCCCGGCGCGAGCTGCTCCTCGAGCGCGGGCGGGACGGCGCGCGCCGCGCAGGCGACGTTGATCGCGTCGAAGGGAGCCGCCTCGGGCAGCCCGCCGGCTCCGTCGCCGACGCGCAGCGTGACGTTGGCCGCGCCCGCCGAGCGCAGGCGGGCGGCCGCTCCGGCCGACAGCTCCGCGTCGCGCTCGACCGACCACACGTGCGCCGCGAGCCGGGCGAGGAGCGCGGCGTGGTAGCCCGAGCCCGTGCCGACGTCGAGGACGCGCTCGGAGCCGTCGAGCTCGAGCAGCGCGCACATGCGCGCGACCACCAGCGGCTGGGAGATCGTCTGCCCGCCGCCGATCGGCAGCGGCCGGTTCTCCCACGCCTCCGCGACGAGCTCGGGATCGACGAAGCGGTCGCGCGGCACGCTGCGCACCGCCTCGAGCACGCGCTCGTCCCCCACGCGCGCGGCGCGCAGCTGGGCGACGAGGCGGTCGGCCTCAGCCCGCGTGGGCCACCTCGGCGCCGGCCGCCCGGAGCTCGTCGAGCGCGCGGTCGGCGTCCCGCGGCTCGACGTCGACGCCGCACACCGCGCCCTCGTCGACCCGCACCGCCAGCCCGGCGCGGAGCGCGTCGAGCGCGGTGTGCTTGACGCAGTAGTCCGTCGCCAGGCCGACGACGGTGACCTCGTCGACCCCCCGCTCGGCGAGCAGGGCGGCGAGCTCGGTGGCCTGGAAGCCCGAGTAGCCCTCCGTGTCGCGGGCCTGGCCCTTGTCGATCACCACGTCGACGTTCGCGCGCTCGAGCGAGGGATGGAGCTCGGCCCCGGGTGTGCCCTGGACGCAGTGGACGGGCCAGGTGCCGCCCTGCTCGGTGAACGATCCGTGGTCCGGAGGGTGCCAGTCGCGGGTGGCGACGACCAGGTCGAAGTCGCCCGAGCCCGCGAGCGCGTTGATCCGCGGGGCGATCTCGTCGCCGCCGGCCACGCCGAGCGCGCCGCCCGGCGTGAAGTCGTTCTGGAAGTCGACGACGATCAGCGCGCGCGGCATGGGATCGAGCCTAGTAGCGCAGGATGGCCCCGATGCCGCCGTGGGCGCCCAGGTCGGCGAAGCGGCGGATGACCCGGACCGCGGCCGACTGCTCCATGGCCTTCTCGATCGCCGACTCGACGATGTCGGGTTGTGCCTCCAGCTGCGGCTCGTCGACCGGGACGGTCCCCGCGTCGGCGGTGAGCATGCCCGTCCGGATCTCGACGAGGCCGCTCGAGCGGAAGCCCTCCTCGAGCAGGAGCACCTCCACCTTGAACTCGTTGAGGGCCTCGAGCGTCGGCTGCAGCCCGGCCGTCGCGCGCCCACCGCGGCCGATCTCCTGGGCGAAGCGGTCGAGCACCTCTCGCTCGCGCAGCCGCTCGTCCTCGTCGATCACCGGCGCGGCGGCCTCGCGGACCTCGTCCGTGGAGGAGTTCTCGATGTCGATCGAGATCCGGCCGGCGAGCTTCTCGGCGAGGTAGGGATGCAGGTGGCTCTCCATCTCGCTCGTCAGCTCGGGCGGTGTGCCCACCAGCAGCCGGTCGAACGGGCGGCGCTTGAAGTAGCGGAAGAGCTCCTGCGCGACGTGCTCGAGGTGGTCGCGCTTGTCCTCCTCGACGCTGCGCTCGTAGCGCGCCTGCGACCAGCCGCCCTGCGAGTGCTGGTTCTTGACCTCGTCGTCGATGCGCCCGAGGTCGGTGAAGCCGGTGGCGGCGCCGATCAGCACGCGCGCCGTGCGCCGGTTGGCGAGCAGGATGCAGACCCGCTCGGCCTCGCCCTGCAGGACGAGCGGCTCGAGGTAGGCCGTGTGGTTGACGATCGCCCTCGACTCGATGGGGTGCGGCAGGGGGACGACCTCGAGCAGGTCGGCCGGCGCGCAGGCGTAGACCGCGAGGCCCTGGACGCCGCCCGACGCGATGTCGCCGCCCTCGAGGACCTCCTTGACCCGCTCGACGTCGGCGCGCAGCGCCTGGTGCTCGTCGTGCTCGAGCCCCTCGGCCTCCTCGACCCGATGCGAGGCCTCGGTGAGCACCGAGGTGATCGCGGTGGCGCGCGCGGCGCCCGTCGCGAACTCGCTCGGGTCCAGGTTGAGGAAGACGGAGAGGACGCGGCCGCGGTCGGGGTGCAGGTCGGCGAGGCGGCGCAGCCGGCCGCGGGTGAGGGTGGGAGCAGCCATGCGGTCGGCTCTACCCCGCCCGGGTGGCGGCGGAACCCGCCGGCAGGATCCCCAGACCGTCGATGAGCACGAAGAACGCCGCCGCGAACGGGTTGCCCTCGGTGCGGCGGCGGACCTCGTCCCAGTCGATCTTCTCGCGCAGCGCGCGGGCGATCGGGAGCAGCCGCTCGTAGCGGATCGAGTGCTCCGTCATGGCATGGAGCTTCGTGGTCACCACGTCCTCGAGCGCCATCACCGGCATGCGCATGGAGAGGACGTCGAGCTCCTCGCCGCGCGCGAAGGCGTCGTCGTCGATGTCCATTCCGCTCGGCCCGTAGATCAGGTCGACGAGGATCTCACCGTCCCAGGCCTTCACGAGCCACTCCTCAGGCGGGCGCTCGCGCCGCATGCCGGTGCCCTCGAGCGCCTCGAGCGCCCGCTCGGCGTCCTGCTCGCGGATCATGAGGTCGAGGTCGTGGCGTGTCTCGGGCGCCCCGCGCGCCCAGCAGGCCAGGCTGCCGCCCAGCAGGAAGGGGATCTCGGCGTCGCGGAGAGCGGCCACGCTGCGCTTCAGCGTGGCCTCGAACTCACCGAAGGAGGGCTCGTGCTCGGGCATAGGTCCGGGTGCTACCCGGGTAAGGACCCCGGCGATGCCAGTTTCCGCAGAAGGTCAGCCCGCTACCGAGCCCGAGTCGGCCCGCCTGCGCATCGCGGCGGCCGGCGACGTGCATTGCGGCGAGACGACGGACCGCGAGGCGCTCGCCGCCGCCTTCGCCGGCGCCGCCGAGCGGGTCGACCTCATCCTGCTCGCCGGCGACCTGACCACGCACGGCGAGCCCGAGCAGGCGGCCATCCTCGCCGGAGCGTGCCGCGACCTCGGCGTCCCGGTGCTCACCGTCCTCGGCAACCACGACTGGCACTCCAACCGCCGCGACGAGCTGGTGGCCGCGCTCGAGGAGGGGGGCATCGACGTCATCGACGGCGAGCACCGCGTCCTCAGCGTGGACGGGACGGACGTCGGCGTCGCGGGCGTGAAGGGCTTCGTCGGCGGCTTCCCCGGCTCCCACATGCCGGACTTCGGCGAGCCGTCGCTGCGGGCGGTCTACGCGGAGGGCGCCGAGGAGGTCGCCGCGCTCGACGCCGGACTGCGCGCCATCGCGACGTGCCCGTTCCGCGTCGTGCTCATGCACTACGCGCCGACCACGGAGACCCTCGTGGGGGAGCGGCGCGACATCTGGGCGTTCCTGGGGACGGACCGGCTCGCGCCGCCGATCG
>JAUJME010000303.1 GCA_030447005.1 Solirubrobacteraceae bacterium
GCAACCGATGGGCCATGCGCGACTGCAGCGACCACAGCTCGATGAAGCCGGGCGAGGCGTGCTGGGAGAACAGGCCGCCCGACTCGGCGAAGGAGGCCAGCGACGCGTCGTAGACGGCGTTCGGGCTCTCCCGGGTGACCACGCGCGCGAGGCCCTTGTAGAGCTTGAGCCCGATCGTCCCCGTCACCCGCTCGTTGACGTGGCGGACGTAGGCCTCGATGTCCGTGCGCAGCGGCTCCCACCACAGCCCGGCGTAGACCAGGTAGGCCCACTGCTGGTCCAGGCGCGGCTTGAACTGGTTCTGGTGGATCGTCCCGCAGAGGCGCTCGAGCTCGCGGTGGGCGGGCAGGATGAGCGCGGCGGCGGGGACCTCGTAGATGTCGCGCACCTTCAGGCCCACGATCCGGTCCTCGATGTGGTCGACGATCCCGACCCCGTGGCGACAGCCGATCTCCGCCGCGCGGTCGAGCAGGTCGACGAGCTCCATCCGCTCGCCGTCGATCGCCACCGGCAGCCCGCGCTCGAAGGTGATGTCGATGGTCTGCGGCTCGTCGGGCGCGAGCTCGGGGCGGGTGACGAGCTGGAAGACGTCGTCGTCGGGCGCGTGGGAGAGGTCCTCGATCCACTTCCCCTCGCTCGAGCGGCCCCACAGGTTGTCGTCGATCGAGTAGGGGGCCGCCTCCGTCCCTCCCTTGACCGGGATGCCGTTGTCGCGCGCGTAGGCGATCTCCTCGTCGCGCCCCATCTGCCACGAGCGGACGGGGGCGATGACCTTGAGCTCGGGGGCGAGCGTGGCGATCGTCCCCTCGATGCGGACCTGGTCGTTGCCCTTGCCCGTGCAGCCGTGGGCGATCGTGTCGCAGCCCGTCTGGCGCGCGTAATCGACCGCGAGCTTGGCGATCAGCGGCCGGCCGAGCGCGGTGAAGAGCGGATAGCCGTCGCCGTAGTCGGCGTTGGCCATGATCGCCGGGGCGATGTACTCGCGGGCGAACTCCTCGCGCGCGTCGACGACGTGGCAGTCCAGCGCGCCGAGCCGCAGCGCCTTGCCCTTGACGACCTCGTAGTCCTCGCCGGGCTGACCGAGGTTGACGGTGAGGGCGACGACCTCGGCCTCGTACTCGTCCTGGATCCACTTGAGCATCACGCTCGTGTCCAGGCCGCCCGAGTAGAGCAGCAGGACGCGCGAGACCTCGTCGGGCTCGGCGAGGTAGCCGGCGACCCGCGTGCGCTGCGGGTCGGCGACGCGGCGGACCTCGGTGTGGACGTTGGGGTCGTGGGAGGGCTCGTCGGTCATCTGGGCGGCAGCCTACGCGTCGGGTCGTCGGCGGCGTCGCGCAGGGGGCGGGTGGCGTCGACGGACGGGTCGCGGGGGCGCTGGCGGGGCGGCAGCGGCTGGATCGGGTTGTAGGGCTCGGGGGCGGGGCGGGGCGCCCGCTGCTCCTCCCGGAGCTCGCGGCGCGGGCGCTTGGGCGCCGGCGGGCGGCGCGCGCGACTCGCGGCGATCTCGAGACCGACGGAGACCACGAGCCCGAGCAGGCCGATGTAGAAGAGCACGGCGCCGAGCGCCCCGACGTCGATGCCGGGGATCTCGAACTCGACCGCGTAGGCGAGGACGAGGCCGACGGCCAGGAGGGTCAGGGAGGAGCCGATCTTCACCGGGGTCCCAGGTTAGGCCAGCAGCGGGGCGAGGCGGCCGAGCGCTTCGCGGACGTCGTCCTCGCCGACCACCAGCGGCGGCAGGAAGCGCAGCGTGCGGGGCCCGGGAGCGTTGAGGACGAGGCGCTGCTCGGCGAGCGCGCGGCGGACGAGCGCGGGCGCGTCGGCGGCGGCGAGCTCGGCGGCGAGCATCAGCCCGCGGCCGCGGACCTCGCTGACGCCGGGCAGCTCCCCCAGCCCCTCGGCGAGGAGCTCCCCCGTCTCGCGGACGTGCTCGAGGAAGCCGGGCGCCTCGATGACGTCGAGGACGGCGTGGGCGGCGGCAGCCGCCACCGGGCCGCCCGCGAAGGTCGAGCCGTGGTCGCCGGCGGCGAACACGTCGGCGTGGGCCGGTCCGGCGACGAGCGCGCCGATCGGCAGTCCGCCGCCCAGCGCCTTGGCGACCGTCATGAGGTCGGGGCGCACGCCGGCCTGCTCGTGGGCCCACAGCGTCCCCGTCCGCCCCATGCCGGTCTGGACCTCGTCGAAGATCAGCAGCGCGCCGTGCTCGTCGCACGCCGCGCGGACCGCCCGCAGCACCTCGTCCGGGATCGGGTGCACGCCGGACTCGCCCTGGATCGGCTCGACCACCACGGCCGCGGTGGAGCCGTCGACCGCGTCCGCGAGGCCCTCCACCGCCACGGGGCGGAAGCCGGGGACGAGCGGGGCGAACGGGGCCTGCTTGGACTCCTGCGGCGTGGCCGACAGCGCGCCGTAGGTCCGCCCGTGAAAGCCGCCGTGGGCGACGACGAACGTGCCGCCCGGCCGCGCCTTGCGCGCGAGCTTGAGCGCCGCCTCGTTGGCCTCGGCGCCCGAGTTGGCGAAGTACACCTTCCCCCCGAGCGAGCTCGCCGCCAGCCGCTCGGCCAGCCGCGCCATCGGCTCCGTCCAGAACAGGTTGGAGACGTGCATCAGCCGCCCGGCCTGCTCCTGCACCGCGGCGACCACCCGCGGATGGCAGTGGCCGACGTTGCAGACGGAGATGCCGCTCAGGAAGTCGAGGTACTCCTCCCCCGCCGCGTCCCACAGCCGGACGCCCTCCCCGCGCACGAACTCGACGTCGTGGCGGGCGTAGTTGGGCATGAGCGCCGCGCGCGAGCTCACGCGAGCAGCGCCGTTCCGGGTCGAACGTGGCGTGCGGAGGACCCTCGGGGTCTCACGGCGCCGGGCGCACCTTCGTCCCGATCCCCGCGTCCGTGAAGAGCTCGAGCAGCAGCGAGTGCGGGACCCGGCCGTCGACGATGTGGGCGAAGGTCACGCCGCCGTGGATGGCGTCGACGCAGGCCTGGAGCTTCGGGCGCATCCCGCC
>JAUJME010000304.1 GCA_030447005.1 Solirubrobacteraceae bacterium
AGGCCGAGGATGCCCTCCTGGATGAGGTCGAGCAGCGTCAGCTCGGAGCCCTGGTACTTCTTGGCGATCGAGACGACGAGCCGCAGGTTCGCGGTGATCATGCGCTCCTTGGCGGCGAGGTCCCCCCGCTCGATGCGCTTGGCGAGGTCGATCTCCTCGGCCGGCGTGAGCAGCCGGTGGCGGCCGATCTCGTTGAGGAAGAGCTGGAGCGCGTCGGTCGTGGCCGTCGTCAGAGCCGCCTCGGAGGGCGGCGGCGCCTCGATGTCGCGCCCGCAGTCGTCGCGCAGCTCGACGTTGCGCGACTCGAGCTGCTCGTAGAGGCGGCCGAGCGCGTCGTCCTCGAGGTCGAGCGCCTGCGCGAGCTCGTCGACCTCCGAGAGGTCGATGCAGCCGCGTTCGGCACCACGATCCAGGAGTGCGGCGAAGGGCCCTGCCGCGGCGTCGGAGCTTGCCATAGCTCAAGAGATCGTCACCGGTACGGCATCCGCCTAAACGCCCGCGATCGGCGATCCGGCCGGATGCTTGGCCCCGCCTCGTGGATGGGTAGACGGTGTCTGTCAGCGAACGACTCACGGAGGGGGCTTCAACGATGGCCAACCGCTTCACACGCAACAAGGGCGACGCCGAGCGCGGCGCCGTCGCGACCAAGACTCGCGAGCGCACCACGACCGGACCCGCGGTCGAGAGGACCGAGCGGACCGGCAACGGCCACGCATCGAGGGACACGATGTCCGACGTGCGCGGTCGCCAGAAGGAGGCCTTCGGCGGCTTCAACTGGGGCTCTGACTTCTTCGGCTGGCTCGTCGCCGTCGGCCTTGGCGCGATCCTCACCGGCATCCTGAGCGCCGCGGGCGCAGCGATCGGCCTCAATGAGGTCTCCGGGACCGAGGCGTCCCAGAACGCCGGCACCATCGGCATCGTCGGCGGCATCCTGCTGCTGCTCGTGCTCATGACCGCCTACTACTGCGGCGGGTATGTCGCGGGCCGCATGTCGCGCTTCGACGGCGCGCGCAACGGCTTCGGCGTGTGGCTGATCGGCCTCATCGTCACGCTCGCGCTCGCGGCCGCGGCCGCCATCCTGGGCGCCGAGTACAACGTCCTGCAGAACCTCAACCTGCCGAGCCTGCCGGTTGACGGCCAGAGCCTCACGACGGGCGGCCTGATCGCCACCGCGGCCGTCATCATCGGCACGCTGCTCGCCGCGATCGGCGGCGGCAAGGCCGGCGAGCGGTTCCACAAGAAGGTCGACCGCGAGGGCTTCGCCCACTAGCGGTCCATCGGCCCCCGGCCCGCCGCGCGCTCAGCGCGGCGGGGTCGGGACGGCCGACGTGACGTCGGAGTGCTGGCTGGTGTCGCCCAGCGGGCTCGCGCCGTGCGCCTTCGACGGCCCGCCCCGCATCCTGCGCTTCCACGGGCGCGGCACGGTGACCGTCCCCGGCGATCCCGGCTACGAGCACCTGCTCGAGCGCTGCGCCTTCGATGAGCCGGCGGCGCCCGAGGCCCGGCGCGCGATCATCTCCGTCGAGGTCACCCGGATCGCGGACTCCTGCGGCTACGGCGTCCCGCTGATGTCCTACGAGGGCGAGCGTCCCCACTACGACGCGTGGACCGCGAAGAAGCTGCGGACGGGCGGCGCCTGCGCGCTCGACGACTACGCCGCGGAGAAGAACGCGCGCAGCATCGACGGCCTGGCCGGCGTCACGGGTTGACGCGGCCGACGCCCGTCAGCAGCTCGCGGATGCGCAGCGGGCCGCCGGTCGACGGATGCAGCGGCGGGGTGTCGAGCCCGGCGGACTCGCGCATGCCCTCGATGAGCTCGAGCAGCGCCTCCTGCGAGGTCCGCGCCGGCGTCCACCCGAGCTCCGTCCGCGCCCGGGTGGTGTCCATGATCGGCACGCCGAGGGCGAGGTCGAGCCACCCCGGCGGCGTCGGCTGGAGCCGCGCCTTCCACGAGGCGCCGGCCGCGGCGCGCAGCACGCGCGCGGGGACCGCCACGCGCCGGGCGCCGAGCGCCTGCGCGAGGGTCTCGGGGTCGAGCACCGGGTCGGCGGCGACGTTGTAGGCGCCGCGGGCGGTCTCCGTGAGCGCGGCGCGGCGATAGGCGTCGCCGACGTCGAGCGAGTGGACGGCCTGGAAGCGCAGGCGCGGCAGATCGGGGACGAAGGGCAGCAGGCCGGGGCGCAGCAGCGGCGAGGGCAGGAGCGGACCCGCGAAGAAGCGGCGGATCTCCGACGCCGCCTCGCGCTTGAAGATCAGTCCCGGCCGCAGCCGGACCACGCGCAGGCGCGGGTTGGCGCGCTCCACCTCGTCGAGCGCACGCTCCGTCGCCGCCTTGTGGCGCGAGTAGAACGAGCTGGCGATCCCGTGGGTGGGCCAGGACTCGTCGACCGCGCGGTCCTTCGGGCCGGGCGAGTAGGCGCCGACCGAGGAGGCGTAGACGAGCGCGCCGGCGCCGGCGGCCGCGGCCGCCCGGAAGACGCGGCGCGAGCCCAGGACGTTCACGCGCTCGAGCTCGCCCAGGTCGCGGGAGGGCTGGATGAGCCACGCGAGGTGGATGACCGCCGCCGCGCCGGAGAACAGGCGCTCGAGGTCGGCGGTGACGATGTCGGCGTGGACCCACCGTGTCTTGGCGTGGGTCCAGCCCACGGGCCGGCGCGCGACGCCGACGATCTCCGTGACGCGCTCGTCGCCGGCGAGCGCCTCGATGACGCTCGTGCCGACGTTGCCGCTCGCGCCCGTGATGACGATCCTCATGAGAGGCCGTTCTGCCCGCGCCGGCGCCGGTTCATGCCGCGACGGCGGGGGTACCCGACCGGGAGGAGGCACCCGCCCCGCCGACCCCGACCAGGAGCGACCCATGGCCACGATCCGCAGCAGCTCGCAGGGCATCCTCTCCGACGACAACGCCGACAAGCGCCAGGCCATCATCGCCATGCTCGAGCGGGCGTACTGGATGGAGATCGAGACGGTGATGAGCTACATCACGAACTCGGTCAAC
>JAUJME010000305.1 GCA_030447005.1 Solirubrobacteraceae bacterium
TGCAGGTCGCCGAGGGCATGGCCGAGTGGCTGCACTCCGAGGTCCGCCGCGAGCTGGGGATCGATCCCGACCAGGGCCGACGCTACTCGTGGGGCTATCCCGCGGTTCCCGAGCAGTCCGAGCACGAGAAGGTCGTGCGGCTGCTCGACGCGGAGCGGACGGTCGGCGTCACCCTCTCCGCGGCCCACGCCCCCGACCCCGAGCAGACGACGCTGGCGATCGTCGCCCACCACCCGCAGGCGATCTACTTCGGCATGAAGTCGGGCAGGCTCGTCGAGCCCGCCAAGTCGCGCGACGCGATCATCCACGACCCCCGGCGCCGCCGCGGGCACCGCGTGGAGGCGGGCGACGTCCGCTTCGAGAGGCTCGACGGCGAGGCCCACGAGGAGTCGCGCGAGGAGGCCGTCGAGGCGTAGGAGCCGCGGGCCGGGGTAATCCCGACCCGTGGCGACCGCCGTCTCCCCATCGCCGGCCGCGGTCGCGCGCGCCGACTCGGACGTCGACGTCCTGCGGCGGGTGCTCGTCCACCGGCCGGGCTCCGAGCTCGGCGCGGTCGACGCCGCCTCGGCGCACGCGCTGCTCTTCGACCGGCCGGTCGACCTGCCGGCGGCCCAGCGCGAGCACGACGAGCTGGTCGCGGCGCTCGGCTCGGTCGGCGCCGAGGTCGAGGACGTCGAGTCGCTGCTCGCGCGGGCGCTCGACAGCGACGAGCAGGCGCGGGCGCTGATCGGCGGGGTCGAGGGCGGCCCGCCGCCGCTGCCCAATCTCCTCTACCCGCGCGACGTGATTGCGGTCCTCGGTGACGGCGTCCACGTCGCGCGGATGGCCCTCGCGCCGCGGCAGGCAGAGGCGGCGGTGGCGCTCGCCGCCGCCCGTGGCGACGCTCAGCTCGACGGAGCGCGGTGCTGGAGCGCCGGGACGGTCGGCGTCGAGGGCGGCGACGTCCTGCTGGCCGGCGACGGCGTGCTGGTGATCGGGATCGGCCCGCGGTCGAGCCGCGCCGAGGCGCGGGTGCTGGCCCGCCGGCTGCTCGAGGGCGGCGCGGCGCGCGAGGTGATCGCCGCCGTCATGCCGCCCGACGGGCCGTTCCACCTCGACCTCGCGCTGACCATGGTCGACCGCGACGCCGTCCTGCTCGACGCGCACGTCATCGGCCGCACCGCCGCGATCCGCTGGCGCGCCCAGGATTCCCCGGTGGGCCACCGCGGCCTCGTCGACGCGATCGGCGCCGCGCTCGGGCGCGAGCTGCGCGTGATCGAGGCCTGCGAGGACCCCGCCCGCGAGCGGGCGTGGGACCGCGGCGCCAACGTGGTCGCGCTGCGGCCCGGCACCGTGGTGGCCTACGCCGACAACCGCGCCACCAACCGCCGGCTCGAGCGCGCCGGCATCGAGGTCCTCCCCACCCCGGGCGAGCAGCTCGGCCGCGGCCGCGGCGGCCCGCGGTGCCTCACCTGCCCGGTGCTGCGGGGCTGAGCGTCAGCCCGGCTGGGCGTTGTTGGCGCCGTTGGCGAGTGGGGGCGCGCGAGCCGCGGCCGTACGATCTCTGTTGCCGCGCCGCCTCGTCGAACCGCAGCCGGCGATGTGGATCTCGGCGGGATCGGGCGACCCGAGATCCACTTCACCCGGGATAGGGACGGAAGATGTGGATCTCGGCGGCGACGCGGGTGTCACGGCCACCGCTGCGCCGAGCAACCACTTCCCTCAGCAGCCGCAGTTCGCCGTCGCTCCGCCGCCGCCCCCGCCGTCGCCCCGGCCCCTGCTGGTACACGCCCGCCGACTGCAGGACGAGGTCGCTCAGCGCGCCGCGAGGCATCCCTCGGCCAGCGCGCACCACCCGCCGGCCAGCCGTTCGAGCGTCATACCGCGGGCGCCGAGCTGGTGCATCACGGTGCGGGCGCCCAGCGGGGCCAGCAGCGCGTCGGCCAGGTACTCGTGGTCGAGGCTCGGGGCCGCCTCCTCGAGCAGGTGGCGGACGTGGGTGCGCAGGAAGACGTACGGCGCGGCGCCGTGGCGCGCGTCGCGCCCCAGCTCGGCCGCGGCGAGGATGTCGCCGTGGTCGGCCACGAACGCCAGGTAGGCGGGGCCGAAGGCCAGCAGGCGCTCGCGGGCCGGCGCTCCGGGCCCCAGCGGCGGGGCGCCGCGGATCAGCGACTCCTGGAACGCCGCCTCGCGCTCGGAGAGCAGCGCGCGGACGAGCCCGTTGCGGTCGCCGAAGCGGCGGAACAGCGTGCCCTTCCCCACCCCGGCGGCCTCGGCGATCTGGTCGAGCGAGACCGCCTCGACGCCGCGGCGGGCGAAGAGCCGCTCCGCGGCCTCGAGGATGCGCCGGCGGTTGCGCTGCGCGTCGCAGCGCTCGGCCGGGGCCGATCCGACGACGGGGAGCTCGACTCGTGGCACCCGACACAGTGTACTAAGCGGACCGTCGTTCCACTTGCGGTATAACTGAGACCGCAGTCCGCTTAGTCCACTCCCTTCCACGAGGAGCTCCATCCCGATGAGCGTCGTCGAGCAGACCCTTCCGACCGGCACCTGGCAGGCCGATCCGATCCACTCCACCGCCGGCTTCCGCGTCAAGCACTTCGGCGTGTCCACGTTCCGCGCGAGCTTCGGCCAGATCAGCGCGACCTACACGGGCGAGGGCGACGCGGCCAAGCTCGTCGGCGTCGTGCCGGTCGAGTCCATCTCGATCACCCAGCCCGACTTCCGCGGCCACGTCCTCGCCGAGGACTTCTTCGATGTCGAGAGGCACCCCGAGCTGCGCTTCGAGTCCACCTCCATCCGCCGCGAGGGCGACGGCATCCGCGTCGACGGCGAGATCACGATCAAGGGCATCACCCGCCCGATCAGCGCCCGCGGCACCGCGTCGGAGCCGGGCCAGGACCTGTACGGCGTCGAGCGCTTCGCCCTCGAGATCTCGACGGACATCGACCGGCGCGACTTCTCGCTCGACTGGCAGGCCGAGCTGCCCGGCGGCAAGCTGGCGCTCGACTACCC
>JAUJME010000306.1 GCA_030447005.1 Solirubrobacteraceae bacterium
CCGCCGCTAGGAGCGGGCCTCCCAGGTGAACTGCTGCGTCGCGTTCTTGCCCTGGGCGGCGTTGTTGTCCTGGACGGTGACCACGAACTTGTAGGCGTGCTTCTCGCTGGTGGCCCACGACTCGGGAGACGTGCTGTTCGGGTCGACGATCCCCGCGGCGTAGGTGTCGGGGAAGGCTTGCAGCGTGCCCGAGTAGATGACCCCGGCACCGTTGCCGTTGTAGTCCGTCGCGTCGGCGGTGAAGCCGGTGCAGGAATCGAACGCGCTGGTCGTGGTCCCGCGCGTCACGGTCAGGGTCAGGTACGGATCGAGCCCGGTCCCCGTGGTCGCCCCGTGGAGCCGCACGGCGGAGGCGAGTGAGCCGGTGTAGGTGACCTCGATGCACGACGTGTCGGAGTCCCCGGGCTTCGCGCCCGACAGACTGAGCATCGCCGAGCCGGAGTCGTTGTCGCTCAGCGACACCGTGCCGGCGGCGAACGTGTTGCCATCGTTGGAGGTCGTGCCCGAGAAGGCCGACCACGTGCCGACGCCCGCCACGGCTCCGATGAGCCCGACGACGACGGCAGTGGCGACCACCTTCGTCGCGGTGTTTCGTGAGCGGAGCACTTCTTCTCCTGGGATTGGCTTCGACCGCGCCCTTGCCGGGCGCTCCGTTGGCCCCGTTATCGACGGATGTGCGAGTTGCTTGAGCGCGGCTCAAGCCGGATCGTCTTCGCGACACGCGAGACGGCCCGGTCGCGGGCGATCGCGTAGACGGAGACGCGGACTCGCACGGCGCGCCCCGCACGGAGCCGGCTGCGGACCGCGGGGGAGAGCCTCAGGCTCAGCGCAACCCGGCGCCCAGGCCGCGGAGCAGCACGCTTGACCCGGCGGGCGGCAAGCTGCCGGCTGCCGCGGACGAGGAGCCTGCACGGGCGGTTGCAGCTCGCCCGCAGCCGGACCCGGCGGCGCGACCGCTGCACGGGACGGCCCCCCACCCGGATGGCGAACCGCGGCACGCGCGGGGCGGCGGGCGGCCGCGGCGCGGCGGGCGGGACGGGTGCCGAGCGCTGGGCCGGCGGGGAGACGGGGTCGGGCGAGCGCTCCCGCTCAGGCGGGGGCGCGGGCGCCCGCGTAGGTGCCGGCGTGGCGGTCGGCGTCGGCGTGGGATCCGGCGATGGGGCCGTGTCGCCCTCGGGCAGGTGGGCTCCGGTCCAGTCGTAGCGCACGTCCACCGCGGCGCCCTGGAGCGGGTTGTCCTGCGCCACCGGGCGGCCGCCGTCCACGAACGTGGCCGTGAAGCGATAGGTGCGCTCGGCCCCCTCGGCGAGCGCAGGCAGGCTGAGCACCGGCATCTCAGTGAGCCGCCCGCTCCAGACGACGCTGGGCGGCCCCGCGGCGGGGAGCTCCTCGAGCAGCAGGTCCAGCCGGTCGCCGAGCAGCCCGCCGCCCGGCCCCGGCGTCTGGTCGACGCGCCCCGCGGCGAGCGTGAAGGCGCCGGAAGCGGGCGCCCCGACCAGCGTGACCTCGCCCTTCGCGACGTCTCCGGGGCGCATGTCGGCGGCCGAGAGGATCGAACGCGCCGGCGCGTCGCCCGTCTCGACCAGCGCCGGCCGGATGCCGGACAGCGACGCACCGGCGGCGATCGCCACGCCGAGCGTCGCCAGAACGAGGCCGATCAGCGTCCCCGCGGCGGTGCGCAGACGCCGGTGGCGGCGCGGGCGGTCAGGCACGTCGCCGGGGCGGCCGCGGTGAGAGGAGGAGCTGCAAGCCGAGCCCGCACAGGCCCAGCCCGAGGCCGCAGAGGCCCACCAGCGCCGGCGAGCTGCCGGTCGCGGGCAGCTCGCGCAGCGGAAGGGGCGCGACCTCCGGGCCATCAGGGGTGAACGGGCGCAGCGGGGCGCCGTCCGGCTCCGGCTCGAGCGCGGTCGGCCGCGGGCACCCGTTCGAGGGCGCGGGCGCGATCACGCCGGGGCGGTCGACGTAGTCGGGGAGCTCGGAGAGCGGGATCCGGATCTCGCGGTACGGGCGGTCCTGATCGCCGGTGGGGAGGCAGACGCGGACGAAGGGGCCCGGCAGGTCGGGGGTCGGTGCCGGCGTCGGCGTGCCGACCGGCGGGGGCGTCGGGGTCACGGGCGGCGGGGGTGGGGGAGCGGGCGACACGGGAGGAGGCGGCGGGGGTGCCGGCTCCTGCGCGTACGCCGGCCCCGCGACCGCTGCCGCGAGGACGGCGAGGATCGCCGGACCGGCACGCAGGCGCCGGGCGTCTATACGGGCGTATCGGCCCGCCGCCCGCCGGAGTTGAGCCCGGCGCGGCCGGGAAGGGAGCTCAGCGCTCGGGAACCTGCCAGACCGTCGCCATCGGAACGAGGTCGTCATGTCGCCGCTGACGATCCCGCATGAGCCGGACGCCAGTTCCTGGACTGGCTAGGCCACGACGCGCAGCGCGCCCGGCGCGACGCGGAAGGCGACCTCGGCGTGCTCGCCGATGTAGTCGCCGTCGACCTGCACCGGCAGCGGGCGCTCGTCGCCCGTGCGCACGACGAACTCGCGGGCGTGCTCGAAGGCGTGCACGCGCCGGTGGCCCGTCATCCGCGGCTTGCCCGACAGGGCCCGGTACATGACGGTCGGCACGTCGACCGGGCTCGCGCGCCCCAGCACGACGCCGGCGAGCTCGCCCGACGCCAGGCTCACCTCATCGACCAGGTGGATCGGCCGCTTGCGGAAGTAGGTGTACGGGCTGCCGTTCTGCACGAACGCGCTGACGCCCGCCAGGCGCCGCCCCCCGACCTCGAGCTCGAGCCGCGGCGGGCGCACGACGTAGCGCCGCAGGAAGGTCGAGACCGCGGCCTCCGAGAAGTACCACGCGCCGAGCCGCGCCTTGAGCAGCGGGTGGCCGTCGACGCGCTCCACGACGCTCGCGTCGAGCCCGACGCCGGCCGCGAAGGCGAACGCGCGGCCGCCCACCATGCCGAGGTCCACGGCCCGCGGCCGGAAGTCGTCGGCCAGGCG
>JAUJME010000039.1 GCA_030447005.1 Solirubrobacteraceae bacterium
GCGCGAGCGCGAGCGGCTGCGCAACGCGCGGGGCTGAGGAAGCGCTCGACGTCGGGGCCCCTCAAGGCTTCGCGCCGAAGCGCCGATAGGCAGCGGACGGGAGCTTTTGGTCTGACGCCGTCTTGCAGCCTCGCCCGACGCGAGGCTCATGCGCAACGCCATCCTGAATCCTCCGAACCCATATGGCGCCCGTCGTCGCAGCAGGGAGGACCCATGGCAGTACACCCGCACCTCGCCTCCCGCACCCGCGCGGCGAAGGCCATCGCCTCCGGCGTGGCCGGCCTGCTGTTGGCGGGGACGCTCGCCGGCAGCGCCGAGGCCGCCGCCGTGGGGCTCGGCACCAACGAGACCTTCGCCGTCCTGGCCGGGAGCACCGTCACGAACACGGGGCCGAGCGTGATCTCCGGCGACCTCGGCCTCAGCCCCGGCACCTCGGTGACCGGCTTCCCGCCCGGGAAGGTGATCAACGGCGCCATCCACGCGACCGACGCCGTCGCGCAGCAGGCCCAGACCGACCTGACCACCGCCTACAACGACGCCGCGGGGCGCCCCTCGACGAGCGCGGTGTCCGGCGATCTCGCCGGCCGGACCCTGACGGCCGGGGTCTACAGCTCGGCCTCGTCGCTCGGCCTGACGGGGGATCTCACCCTCGACGGCCAGGGCGATCCGAGCGCCGTCTTCGTGTTCCAGGCCGGCTCGACGCTCACGACCGGCTCCGCGAGCCGCGTCCTCCTCACGGGCGGCGCCCAGGCGTGCAACGTCTTCTGGCAGGTGGGAAGCTCGGCGACGATCGGCGGCGCGACCTCCTTCGCCGGCACGATCCTGGCCCAGACCTCGATCTCACTGGTCACCGGCGCGACGATCGACGGGAGGGCTCTGGCCCGTGCGGGCGCGGTGACGCTCGACACCAACACGATCACCCGGTCCACCTGCGCGGCGTCCGGCACCCCGACGCCGACGCCGTCGCCGACGCCGTCGCCGTCTCCGACCCCGTCGCCGTCGCCGTCGCCGTCGCCGACCCCGACCCCGGCCGGCGGTGGCTCAGGGGAGGGCGCGTCTGCGGGGACGCCCGCCGGCACAGCCGCCGGCACGCCCGCCGGCACGCCGTCGACCACGTTCGTCGGAGCGCCCGTCGGCGGTCCCGTCGTCAGTCCCGTCGCGGTGCGACCCGTCAGCCCTGCCAGCCCGCGCGCCCCGCTCGCGGGTCCCCGCCGACCCGGCACCGTCGTGGTGCGCGGCCCGCGCAACTGCGTGTCCCGGCGGTTCACCGTCCGCGCCAGCGGCCGCAACATCCGCACGGTGACCTACTCCGTCCGGGGCAGGCGACTCGGCACGGTCAGGGCCAGGGCCGGGCGCACGGTGTTCGCCATGCGCATCGACCCGCGCCGTCACGGCAAGGGGGTGGCCCGCGTCACCGCCCGGGTCAGGTTCACCGCCGCCAGCGGGACGAGGGCCAGGACCGTCCGGCTCACGTACCTGCGTTGCGCGCCCGCCCAGCTCCGCTTCACGGGCTGAGGTCGGGCGTGCTTCGCACCGGCCTTGCCGCGGCCTGCGCCGCCTGCGCCCTCGGGGTGGCGGCGGCGCAGCCCGCGCGGGCCGGCGAGCCGCTGCCCGTGCGTCCGCTCGGCGTCAATGCCCCGCTGGGCGACGAGCGGCTCTCCGACGAGCGACTCATCACGCGGCACGCACACGCCGTCTCACGCGTCCCCGTGCGCAGGCGGCCGAGCGGGAGCGCCCCACGCGTGGCGGTCCTGCACCTCCAGACCGAGGACGGGCCGCTCGAGGTCTACCCCGTGCTCGAGAGCCGCATCGACGGGAGCGGGAGGCCCTGGCTGCGCGTCCGCGTCCCCGGGCGGCCGAACGGCCGCACCGGCTGGGTCCTGCGCCGGGCGCTGGGCCCCCTGTACGCCGTCCGTACGAAGCTGCGGGTCAACCGCCGCATGCGGCGGGCGACCCTCTTCCGTGACGGCCTGCCCGTCTGGTCGTCGCGCATCGGCATCGGAGCCCCGCGGACGCCGACGCCCGCCGGCCACTTCTGGATCCGCACGCGGATCCGGGCGCTCGAGGGCGGCACGATCTACGGGCCCTTCGCCTTCGGCACGGGCGCCTACTCCGTTCTGAGCGACTGGCCGGGCGGCGGGGTGGTGGGAATCCACGGCACCGACCGGCCCGACCTGATCCCGGGCCGCCCCTCGCACGGCTGTATCCGGGTGCGCAACCGCGACATCCGCCGGCTGGCGCGCCTCATGCCGATCGGGACGCCGGTCGAGATCCTCTGACCGGGCTGAGGAAGCGCTCGACGTCGGCGGCGTCCGCCTCGAGCGCGGCCGCGGCGGCGGGGTCGAGCGGCCCGAACGGCTCGAGCGCGACGCGGCCGTCCTGGAGGCTCCACGTTCCGGCGGCGCGCCCGCCGAGGAGGGCGAACGCCTTGAAGATCCCGTTGACGGTCACGAGGTCGGAGCGGCCGCCCAGGACGGGCTCGCGCGAGCGCCAGCCCATCAGCAGGGCGTCCCACATGCCGAGCAGCCGCGGCGGCGCGGCCGGGGGCGGCGCGGCGGTGCGGCCGGCGAGGGCGACGAGCCCGCCTCCGAGCTCGTCGAGGTGCGAGGCGATGGCGGTGAGGCCGGCCCGCGCCTCGCCGAGGTTGATCCCCGCCCAGCGCGCGAGGTCGCGGTCGCCGGCCGGCCCGTGGCCCGCCAGGTAGCGGCGGGCGAGCTCGGCGAGGGCGCGGTCGCGGTCCACCGGGGCCCGTGCCGGCTCGCCGAGCCAGTCGCGGACGAGCGCGTAGGCGTGTCGGCCTTCGACCACCGGCCCGCGGACGGCGATGCCGCGCAGGCAGGCGAGCATGAGGACGTGGACGAGCGCCTGGCCGGCGGTCGGCACGCCGGCGCTCCTCAGCCTGTCGGCGAGCTGCTCGCGCGTCTGCGGGCCCTCGTCGGCCAGCGCCCGCTCGACGATCCCGACGCCGCGCTCGGCCGCGCCGGGGGAGACCCCCTCCTGCGCGAGGCGGCGGGCGTTGGGGGCGAGCCGCGGCGGCGTGGTGACCGCGTGCAGCCACGGGAGGTCCTCGCTGCGGACGAGGTGCAGGGTGCCGCGGTTGAGCCAGGAGATGACCAGCGCGCGCTCGCAGGTCAGCGCCGTGTCGACGTCGGCGGCGGTCAGGCCGTCGGAGCGCGCGCGGATCGCCAGACGGGCGCCCCGCGCGTCCTGGGCCTGCACGGCGAGCAGCCGCTCGGCGACGGCGACGGGGCTGCGCGCCCGCGGGCCGGCGAGCAGCTGGGCGGCGAGGCGGTGCCCGTGCACGAGGGCCAACCCTAGGCGGGTCAGACGGAGTAGAACATCCCCATGCGCACCCTCGACCTCGAGCACGAGACCCTCTCCGCCGCCAACGACGACGACCTCGCCAAGGAGGTCCGGCGCTACCTCTCGGAGCACGGCGAGGAGATGAGCGACGAGGAGATCGCCGAGCTCGTCGAGGACGAGGCCTACGAGGCGATGGACTCCTGAGGCGCCGCGGGGCGGCGCTTATCGCTCCTCCAAGCAACGGTGATTCGACCTCCGCGCGCCGGGCGGTGAAGATCGGGGCGTGACCGAGGCGCCCGAGGACTCCTACGCGGCCGGGGCGAAGGCCGCGCTGCCGCTGATCGTCCCGACCCTGCTGATCGGGGCGTCGTTCGGCGTCGCGGCGGCGGGGCTGGGATGGGGCGTCGTCGCGCCCGTGGTGATGTCGGTCATCGTCTTCTCGGGCTCGGCCCAGTTCGCGATCGCCTCCGTGCTCGGCGCGGGCGGCAGCGTGATCGCGGCGATCCTCGCCGCCGTCCTCGTCAACGGGCGCTTCCTGGCCATGGGGGTGGCGATCGGGCCGTCCATGCGCGGCAGCCGGATGCGGCGGGCGCTCGAGGGGCAGGCGATCATCGACACGTCGCTCGTGCTCGCGCGGACGGGCGCGACGCGCTTCGGCCCGCGGCGGCTCGTCGGAGCGACCGCGCCGCAGTTCACCTGCTGGGTGCTGGGAACGCTCGCCGGTGTCCTGCTCGGCGAGGGGATCGTGGACCCGAAGACGATCGGGCTCGACGCCCTGTTCCCGGCCTTCTTCCTCTACCTGCTGGTCACCGAGCTGCGCTCGCCGGCGGGGCGGCCGGCCGCCGCCGCGGCCGCGCTGATCGCGCTCGTCCTGATCCCGATCGCGCCGCCCGGCGTCCCGGTGATCGCGGCGTGCGCGGCGGTCCTCATCCGGCGGAGGCGGCCGTGACGGCGGTGTGGATCGCCATCGCGGCCGCCGCCGCGGTCAACTTCGCGTTCAAGGCGGCCGGCCCCGTGGCGCTGGCGGCCCGCGGGCTGCCGCGCCGGCTCGAGGAGCTCATCGAGGTGCTGCCCGCCGCGCTGCTCGCCGCGCTGGTGATCACCCAGACGTTCGCGCGGGAGACCGAGCTGGTGCTCGACGCGCGGGCGGCCGGGCTCGCCGCGGCGGCGGTCGCGCTGGCCCTCCGGGCGAGCATGCTCGTGGTCATCGTGGCCGCCGCTGCCGTGACCGCGGGGGTGCGGGCGCTGGTATAACCGCCTGCATGACGCAAGGGCGGGGGTCCGCGGCCGTGCTGGCTGCGTTGCTGGCGGTGTTGATGGGGCTCGTGGCGGTGTCGGCCGCCGACGCCCGCCGGGGCACGCGGTTCCGCCCGCCGGTGTCGACCGCCGCCGGGGGCGCCGTGGCCACCGAGTCACTGCCCGCCTCGCGCGCCGCCCGCAGCGTCCTCGGCCGCGGCGGCAACGCCATCGACGCCGCCGTCGCCGCCACCTTCGCGATCGGCGTCTCGCGCCCGCAGTCCTGCGGCATCGGCGGCGGCGGCTTCCTCGTCCACCGCACCGCGGGCGGCAAGGTCCACACGATCGACTTCCGCGAGGTCGCCCCCGCCGCCGTGCGCGCCGACACCTTCGCCGGGCCGGGGCCGCACAAGGAGTTCACCGGCCACCGCACCGTCGGCGTGCCCGGGACGGTCGCCGGCATGGCGGAGGCGCTCGAGCGCTTCGGGACCATCACCCTCGCCGAGTCGCTCGAGCCCGCGATCGAGCTCGCGGCACGAGGGGTCGAGGTCACGGGCTCGACGGCGGCCGAGATGCGCACCCACGCCCGCCGCCTCAACCGCTTCCCGGAGAGCGCGCGGATCTTCCTGGCCGAGGGCGGGGTCGCCTACAGCCAGGGGTTCGAGCTCCGCCAGCCCGACCTCGCGCTGACCCTGCTCGGGATCGCCCGCAACGGCCCGGACTACTTCTACCGCGGGCCGGTCGCCCGCTCGATCGTCGACTCGATGGCCACGGCCGCCCAGCAGCTGCCGGGCGACGTGGGGCTCATGACGCTCGAGGACCTCGCGGCCTACCGGCCGACGGTCCGCAGCGCCCTGCGCGGCACCTACCGGGATCACGAGATCATCACCATGCCCCCGCCGACCTCCGGCGGCGTGGCGATCCTCGAGATGCTCAACCTCCTCGAGGGCTTCGACCTCCGCGCGGCCGGCCAGTCCTCGGCCGACCACCTGCACCTGCTCGCCGAGGCGCAGAAGCTCGCCTTCGCCGACCGCGCCGCCTACATCGCCGATCCCGATCAGGTCCGCCAGCCCGTCGCCGAGCTGATCTCCAAGCGCTACGCCGAGCAGCGCCGTCCGGAGATCGACCGCGCGCGGGCCAAGACCTACCGCGCCGGCACGTTCGCCGCGCCCGCCCGCCGCGAGGGCGCCGACCTCAACCCGCGGGCCTCGACCACCCACCTCTCCGTGATCGACAACCGGGGCAACGCCGTCGCGCTCACCTGCACGATCGAGCAGTCCTTCGGCAGCGCGGTGACCGCCCCGCGGACCGGCGTCCTGCTCAACAACGAGCTCACCGACTTCTCCGATCCCGGCACCGCCAACGAGCCGGCGCCGGGCAAGACCCCGCGCTCGTCCATGAGCCCGACGATCGTCGTGCGCGACGGGCGCCCGGTGCTCGCGATCGGCGGTGCGGGCGGCGTGCGGATCATCGAGGGCGTCCTCCAGGCCATCGTCAACCACGTCGACTTCGGGCTCGACCTGGCGACCGCGATCGACGCCGAGCGGATCGACGCCGCCGGCTCGGCGCTCGTCATCGAGGAGGCCCGCATCCCCGTGCCGGTCCGCAACGACCTCCAGGCGCGCGGGCACCGGCTCTCGCCCGCCGGCGAGTACGACGCGCGCCCGCGCGTCAACGCCGCGGGCTTCGCCTCGCCCGCCGGCCCCTTGCGGGCAGCCACCGACTCGCGCACCGACGTCGGGGCGCTCGTCACCCAGCGCGGGCCCGTCGGCGGGAAGGCCATGCGCCGCGACGTCAGCCGGCCCCGGGTGGCGTTCCGCTCGCCCCAGCGCGCGGAGGACAGGCGCGGCCGGCCGGCCGCGATCCTCCGCTTCCGCTCGCGCGACCGCGGCTCGGGCGTCGCGACGGCGACGGTCCAGGTGCGCCGGGTCCTCGAGGACGGCGAGTTCGCGCCGTGGACGACCGTGATCACCGACACCCGCCGCAAGCGGGTGCCGGTCTCCTCGCCGCGCCGCGGCCGCCGGGTCGAGTTCCGCATCCGGGTGACCGACCGCGCCGGCAACGTCTCGCGCTTCGACACGTTGCGCTACCGCTTCCGGTAGGCGAGCACCGCCGCGTCGCCGTGCCGGGCGCGGGCGGCCGCGCGGGCCGGGTCGCGCTCGGGGCGGACGCCCGCGGCGAGGTCGGCGCGCAGCCGGTCAAGGCCGGCGCGCAGCTCGTCGGGCGCCTCGTCTCCGAGGCGCTCGAAGTAGCTCGTCTGCCGCCGGAGGTGCGGGTCCAGGACGAGCTCGGGGCGCCGCTGGAGCGAGCCGAGGGAGAGGTCGGCGGTGTCCTCGAAGCGCAAAGGGATCAGCTCCGCCTCCGGGAGGACCGCCAGGACCTCCGCGGTCGTCGGATGCTGCTCGCGCATCCAGACGCCGGTGGAGGGGAAGTACCCGTGGAGCCAGGCGACCTCCTCGACGTTCTCCCGCGTCCAGCCCATCAGCGCCAGCCGCCCGCCCGGCCGCAGCACGCGCGCGCCCTCGCGCAGCGCCGCGCGCCAGTCGGGGACGTGGTGGAGCATGGAGATCATCGTCACCGCGTCCCACGTGCCGTCGCCGTAGGGCAGCCTCGCCGCGTCGCCGGTGGCGGTGGGAAGGCCCTTCGCGGCCGCGCGCGCGAGCATCGCCGCGTTGAAGTCGAGGACGGTCGGCTCGAAGCCGTGGTCTCTGAGCGCGAGCGCGTAGTTGCCCGTGCCGCCCCCGACGTCGAGGAGCGCCGGGCCGGGCGCGCCGTGGAGCGCCTGCAGCACGGGCTTCAGGACCGACGGGCTGGCGGCGCGCGTGGCGTCGTAGGTCTCCGCCTGGCGGTCGTAGACGTGGCGCGTCGCCATTTTGCGGCGAGTCTAAGGGCCGGAACTGCGCAGTTCCGCCGTTCGCGCCGTCTCAGCCGCCCGCCGGCCGCCCCTCCGCGTCGAAGAAGTCGAGGCTCGCGTCGTCGTCGCCCGCACGGGCGAGCCGCGCCCGCGCGCGGCGGTCGGCGCCCGCGAGCTCGATCCCCGAGACGCCGCCCGGCCAGACGCCGACGCCGGTGCGGTAGTCGCCGGCCTCGTCGGAGAGCTCGAGCGAGGCGCCGCCCGTGTGCCACTCGCCGAGGCCCGCCCGGTAGGTGCCCTCGGCGTCCCAGAAGTCCAGCGTGGTGGAGCCGTCGGTGCGGCCGCCGAGGCGCGCGCGGTTGCGGCCCTCCTCGTCGCAGAGCTCGAGGCCGCTCGTGCCGTCGCCCCAGTGGCCGACCCGCGCGCGGTTGCGGCCCTCGCCGTCCCAGAACTCGACGCTCGACGCGTCGTTGGGCCACGTGCCGAGCCCGGCGCGGAACGCCCCGCGGGCGTCCCACAGCTCGATCGAGACGGCGCGGTCGGCGCGCTCCCCCACGCGGGCGCGCAGCCGGCCGTGGTCGTCGAGGAGCTCGGCGCCGGTGCCGCCGTCGGGCCAGTGCCCGAAGCCGGCGCGGTAGGCGCCGTCGGGGTCCCAGAACTCGACGGAGGCGGAGCGGTCGGGCTCCGGGCCGAGCGCGAGCAGCGCCCGCTGGTTGCCCGCCGCGTCCCACACCATCAGCCCGACCGGGCCGCCCGCCTGGTCGCTGACGCTCACGCGGTGGTTGCGCTGGGCGTCGAAGAGGTCGAGGCCGGCCGACCCGTCGGCCCACGCGCCGAGCGCCGTCCGGAAGGTGCCCGCCTGGTCGGCCACCTTCAGCGAGGCGGAGCCGTCGGCCCAGTCGCCGAGGGAGACCCGGCCGGTCCGCCGGGAGTCGAGCATCTCGAGCGAGGTCGGGCCGTCGGGCGCGGTGCCCAGCAGCGCCCGCACGCCGCCATCGGCGTCGCGCAGGCCGAGGGCGACCGACCCGTCGGGGCCGATGCCGAGGGTGGCGCGGACGACGCCGCCGGCGTCGGCGACGTCGAGGGAGAGCGAGCCGTCGTCGCGGGCGCCGAGGCGCGCGCGGGGCCGGCCGTCGGCGTCGACCACCTCGAAGGCGGTCGCGCGGAGGGGCGTCGGGTCCATGCGGCGCGGGTACCCCACTCGCGTGGGCGAGGAGCGCGACTTCGACCTGATCGTCATCGGGTCGGGCCCGAGCGGCCAGAAGGCGGCGATCCAGGCCGCCAAGCTCGGCGCGCGGGCGGCCGTCGTCGAGCGGCGTGAGCGGGTCGGCGGCGTCTCCATCCACACGGGCACGATCCCCTCCAAGACGCTGCGCGAGGCGGTGCTCGACCTCGCCAAGCGCCGGGCGATCGACCTCACCGCGAGCGCCCCGCCGGCCGAGGAGTGGGAGGCGCTCGGCGCCACCTACGTCCGCGACCGCGCCGCGCGGGTGGTGGCCGCCGAGACGGCGGTGGTCCGCGACCAGCTGCGGCGCAACGGCGTCCGCCTGCTCTACGGCAGTGCGCGCTTCGCCGACCCGCACACGGTCGAGATCGACGACGGCCGCGGGACGAGCCAGGCCTACAGCGCCGACCAGATCGTGGTGGCGGTCGGGACGGTCCCCGCCCATCCCGACGGCGTCCCGTTCGACGACCCGGCGGTGATGGACTCCGACGAGATCCTCGACCAGGAGGGCCGCGTCCCGCGGGTCCTGACCGTGGTGGGCGCCGGGGTCATCGGCGTCGAGTACGCGTCGATCTTCGCCGTGCTCGGCGCGAAGGTGACCGTGGTCGACCAGCGGGCGCGACTGCTGGCCTTCGCCGACGGGGAGATCGTCGAGGCGCTCCAGTACCTGCTGCGCCGCTCGGGCGTGACCTTCCGCTTCGGGGAGAAGGTGACCGGCGTCGAGCGCCGCGGCGACATGGTCCTCACCACGCTGGCCTCCGGCAAGAAGATCCCGTCCGACACGGCGCTCTTCGCGATCGGCCGCCAGGGGGCGACCTCCGACCTCAACCTGGAGGCCGCCGGGCTCGAGGCCGACAAGCGGGGGCGCCTCGAGGTCGACGACTGCGGGCGCACCGCCGTCGAGCACATCTTCGCCGCCGGCGACGTCGCCGCGGGCGGCCAGGGGCTCGCCGCCACCGCGTTCGAGCAGGGCCGCCTCGCCGGCCTGGTCTCCCAGGGCCAGGCCGCCGACCGCATGCCCGAGCTCGTCCCGACCGGCGTCTACGCGATCCCCGAGCTCGGCATGGTCGGGCGCACGGAGGAGGACCTCACCGAGGCCGCCGTCCCGTACGTGACCGGCGTCGCGCGGTGGAGCGAGCTTGCCCGCGGGCTGATGACGGGCGACGAGGACGGGATGCTCAAGCTGATCATCTCGCCCGAGGACCGCTCGCTGCTCGGCGTCCACGTCCTCGGCACGGGCGCCGCCGACCTCGTCCACGTCGGCCAGGCGCTGCTCGGCCGGCCCGGCGGGGCGGACTTCCTCGTCTCGGCGGTCTTCAACTACCCGACGTTCGCCGAGAGCTACAAGGTCGCCGCGCTCGACGCGCTCAACCGCATGCGGGTGCTCGGGCTGCTCGAGTCAGAGCAGGTGGGAGCCGGCGCGGCCGGCAACGGCAAGGTCGCCGAAGGCGCGGCCGCCAAGGGCTAGCCCGGCTCGTCCTCGGCCCAGCGCCGCAGGAGCAGGGAGACCAGGAACGGAAGGGGCGCCAGCCGTCGGCGAGGCGCTCGACGTCGTCGAGCCCGGCGCCGGCAGGCAGGGCGTAGGCCCGCCGCATCGCGACCTGCAGCCGCGGCTCGTGGACCGGGAAGTGATCGGGCTCGCCGGCCCCCCGGACGAGGGGGAGCTCGGCGGAGAACGGCCCGATCCCCGGCAGGCGCTCGAGCTCGGACAGGCGACGGAAAGGGCGGCCGCGGCCGCCCTTTCCGTCGATCCCTCATCGAGCTGAAGCCGAGCAACCACCGACCCGCCCAGCCGGTCCGAGCTTGCCCTTAAGGTGCTGACCCATTCGGGCCCTCCTCTGGTCTGGATCACTTGCAGGACCCACAGCCTCAGGAGCGGCGCGGACGTCTTCTCACCCGCTCACAACCTCCCCGGGCACGTCGTCTAGCCGGCCAGCCCGGCGGTCTCGATCCGCCGGGCGATCACCTCGGTCCACTCGCCGCCGAACGCCGCCCGCACCCGCTCCGCCGCGGCCGCGTGGTCGTAGGCGACGCGGCGGTGCTCGACGCGCCGGTCGGGGTGGAGGAGGGCGTAGGCGGCGCGCGGGTCGCCGTCGAACGGCATGCCGACCGACCCCGGGTTGA
>JAUJME010000307.1 GCA_030447005.1 Solirubrobacteraceae bacterium
CGCGAGGGGCTGACCGGCGTGTGGGTCGAGGACCGCAAGATCGGCTCGATCGGGGTCCACGTCTCCCGCGGCGTGACCACCCACGGCTTCGCGATCAACGTCGACAACGACCTCCAGCCGTTCGAGTGGGTCGTCCCCTGCGGGCTGTCGGGGGTGCAGATGACCTCGCTCAGCAAGGAGACCAGGCGCCGGGACGCCGGCACCCTCCCCTGTTTTCGCAAGCGCATGGCGCTCGCCTTCGCGCAGGCCCACGGCCGCCGCCAGCGGCTCGTCACCCCGCAGCGGTTGGGGATCGCGCCGCCCGCGGGCGTCCCGCAGCCCGCGTGAGCCTCGCGACCCGCGCCCAGCAGGCGGCCCGCCGCCGCCTCGACGCCGCGCGGCACCGCGGCGACGCGGTCGAGTGCCCGATCTGCGGCGGGCGCTACCGGCACTTCAAGCCCGACTGGAACCGGCCCAATGCGAAGTGCTGGCGGTGCGGGGGGCAGGAGCGCCATCGCGCGACGTGGCTGTTCTTCAAGCTCCGCCCCGAGCTCCTCGCCGACGCCGGCTCGCTGCTGCACTTCGCCCCCGAGTGGTCGCTCGAGCACCTGCTCCGCCGCACGCCGGGGCTGCGCTACGTCACCGCCGACCTCGACCCCTCGATCGGCGAGCTCCAGCTCGACCTCACCGCGCTCGACCTCCCCGACGGCGCCTTCGACGCGATCCTCTGCTCCCACGTCCTCGAGCACGTCCCCGACGACGCGGCCGCCATGCGCGAGCTGCACCGCGTCGTCGCGCCGGGCGGCTGGGTCCTCGTGATGGTCCCGCTCGACCACTCGCGCTCGGAGACCTACGAGGACCCGTCGATCGTCACGCCGGCGGCGCGCCGGGAAGCCTTCTGGCAGGACGACCACGTCCGCCTCTACGCGCCCGACATCGCCGAGCGCCTCGCCGCGGCGGGCTTCGAGGTGGAGCGGGCCAACGTCGCGCGCGAGCTCGGGTCCGAGGTCGCGACGCGCCACGGGCTGCTGCTCGAGGACGACCTCTTCCTCTGCCGCCGGTAGGAGTCGGGCCGCGCGCGGCGAAGGGCGCGCGCATGAGACTTCGCACGCCCCTCGCCCTCGCCGTCGCCCTCTGCGCGGCGGGCCCGGCGCCCGCCCTCGCCGCCGAGGCGTTCTACGGCGTCACCCCCGACAACCAGCTCGTCACCTTCCAGTCCGACTCGCCGGGTGCCCTGCGCACCGCCGTCCCGCTGACCGGCCTCGCGCCGGGCGAGCGGATCCTCGGGCTCGACGTGCGCCCGCGCACGGGCCAGCTCTACGCCCTCGGCAACACGAACCGCGTCTACGTCGTGACGCCGGTCTCGGGCGCCGCCCGCCCGCTCGGCGAGCCGTTCAACCCGCCGCTGGCGGGGACGAGCTTCGGCTTCGACTTCAACCCGCAGGCCGACCAGATCCGCGTCGTCTCCAACGGCCGCCAGAACCTCCGCATCAACCCGGACAACGGCCAGGTCGCCAACGCGGAGAACGCGCTCGACTACGCCGCGGGCGACCCGGGCGCGGGCGCCATCCCGGCGATCATCGGCGCGGCCTACACCAACAACGTCGCCGACGCGCGCGAGACCCAGCTCTTCGACATCGACGCCGCGCGCGACGTCCTCGTGCTCCAGAACCCGCCCCGCGACGGACGGCTCGCCACGGTCGGGCCGCTCACCGTCGACGTCGGCGACCCGGTCGGCTTCGACGTCGCGGCCGACGGGCGGGCGTTCGTCGCCGCCCGCCGCGAGGGCCAGTCGGCCCCCGAGCTCTTCACGATCGACCTCAAGACGGGCGCGCTCGCCCCGTCCGCCGAGCGCTCCGCCCTCGCCGCGCCGCTCCAGGGGATCGCCGCCGCGGGCCCGGTGCCCGACGACACCGCGCGCCCGAGCCTGCTGCTCGCCGTCGACCGGATGCGCGAGCGCTCCGCGCTGCGCCGCCGCCTCGGCGCAGCGGTGAGCTGCTCGGAGGCCTGCTCGCTCGAGGGGACGCTCCTGCGGCGCAGGACCGTCGTCGGCCGCGCGCAGGGCGCGCTCGCCTCGGCCGGGCGCGCGACCCTCACCTTCAACGCCACGAGCGCCCGCCGCCGCCTCGCGCGGGGAGGCCGCCGCGTCACCCTGCGGATCCGCGTCACCGCGCGCGACGCCGCCGGCAACCGCACGACGACCAGCCGCAGCATCCGCTTCGGCTGACCGGCGAGGGGCGCTCGGTAGTCTGCTCTTTGAAGTGAGCGAGGCCGCCGAGCGCATCCACGTCACCCGCTCCCGGGCCAACCCGGGCGGGATGGACGTCACCAAGATCCTCGGCGCCGAGCACGAGCCGTTCCGCGGCCGCAAGCCGCCGTGGTTCAAGGTCCCGCCGCCCGGCGGCCCGACCTACCGCAAGCTCACCGACATGGTGCGCGACGAGGCGCTGCACACGGTCTGCCAGGAGGCCGCCTGCCCCAACGTCGGCGAGTGCTGGGAGCGCGGCACGGCCACCTTCATGATCCTCGGCGACACCTGCACGCGGCGCTGCGGCTTCTGCAACGTCAAGACGGGCAAGCCGACCTGGAACGACCCGCTCGAGCCGCTGCGCGTCGCGCGCTCGGTGGCGAAGATGGGCCTGCGCCACGCGGTCATCACCTCGGTGGACCGCGACGACCTGCCCGACAAGGGCGCGAGCGCGTTCGTCGGCGTCATCCGCTCGATCCGCATGCAGGCGCCGGGCTGCAAGGTCGAGGTCCTCACCCCCGACTTCCAGGGCCTCGACATGCCGCTCGCCCGGGTCATCCAGGAGAAGCCCGACGTCTTCAACCACAACGTGGAGACCGTCCCGCGCCTGTACCCCGTCGCCCGCCGCGGCTCGAAGTTCGCGCGCTCCTGCCGCGTGCTGCGCAACGCCAAGGAGATGGGCGGCGACGAGGTGACCACGAAGTCCGGCCTGATGGTCGGCCTCGGCGAGACCCACGAGGAGATGGTCGAGACCTTCGG
>JAUJME010000308.1 GCA_030447005.1 Solirubrobacteraceae bacterium
CACGGTGAGGTCGGGCAGGACGCCCGAGAGCTCCTGTGCACCGCCCGGCGAGATCCGGAAGCCGGTGATGACCTCGTCGAAGACGAGCAGCGCACCCGTGGCGGTCGCGCGCTCGCGCAGGAGCTCGAGGAAGCCGTCGGCGGGCGGGACGAGGCCCATGTTCGCCGGGTAGGCCTCGACGAGCACCGCGGCGAGCTCATGCTCGGCAAAGGCCCGTGAGACGGCGTCGGGGTCGTTCCAGGGGACGATCACCGTGGCGGCGGTGGCGGCCTCCGGGACGCCGGGCGAGGCCGGGATCCCCTGCGTCGCGAGACCCGAGCCGGCCTCGGCCAGCAGCCCGTCGAGGTGGCCGTGGTAGGCGCCCGCGAACTTCAGCAGCTTCGTGCGGCCCGTCGCCGCGCGGGCGAGCCGGATGGCGCTCATCGACGCCTCCGTCCCGCTCGAGGTCATGCGCAGCATGTCGACGGCCGGCATGCGGCTCGCGACGAGCTCCGCGAGCTCGACCTCCGCCGCGGTCGCCGCGCCGAACGTCGTGCCGTGCCCGGCGGCCTCCGACACGGCGGCGAGGATCGCCGGGTGCGCGTGGCCGTGGATGAGCGGCCCCCACGAGCAGACGTAGTCGACGTAGACGTTGCCGTCGACGTCGGTGAGCTCCGCGCCCGCCCCGCGCTCGACGAAGATCGGGTCGCGGCCGATCGAGCGCATCGCGCGGACCGGCGAGTTCACGCCGCCGGGCAGGACGCGGAGTGCGCGGGAGTAGAGCTCCGCGGAGCGGGTGTCGGTCAAGGAAGTCGTCATTTCGTCCGGCCCGACTTCGCTGGCGCTCGTCGTCTGGACGACGTCACGTGTTCAAACGCTCCCACTCCGCGAATTCGCCGGTGAAGTAGAGCATCCGGATCTTCTTGAACTCGGTCGAGGAGTAGAGCGTCGCGCGCTGCTCGATGCCGGTGTCGGCGGCGATCGAGTCGAGGATCGCGTCGCACTCCTCCTTGGAGCGGCCGTGGGCCATGGTGAAGACGGAGTAGGGCCAGTCCGCGTAGGTCGGGCGCTGGTAGCAGTGCGAGATGCCGCGGAAGGCCGCCATCCGCTTGCCCGTCTCGAGGATCTGGTCGTCGGGCACCGCCCACACGCCCATCCCGTTGGCGGAGAAGCCGGCGCGGCGGTGGAAGAGGATCGCCGCGACGCGGCGCAGCCCGCCGCGCTCCTTGAGCGAGGCGAGCCGCGCGAGGACGTCCTCCTGGGAGATCCCCAGCCGCTCGGCGGCGAGCGCGTAGGGCTCGGGGACGATCGGCATGTCGCCCTGCGACGCGCGGATGACGGCCACGTCGTCGTCGGTGACCTCGATCGGATCGAGTTCGAGTGGCTCACTGACCGCAGCAGCCGCGTTCGCGAGCGCGTCGGTGCCCTTCTCCATCTCGAGGTCCATGCGGATCTTGAAGAGCTTGAGCGTCGGGAGCTGGCGGATCGACTCGGCGCCCGTCTTGGCGGCCATGACCTCGAGCGTGCCGTCGAGGCCGAGCTTCGAGTCCTTCTCGACCGCCAGCGTGAACCACAGGTTGAAGTCGTGGTTGCGCAGGTAGTTGTGCGTGACGCCGGGGTGGGTGTTGATGAACTTCGCCGCGCGGTGGGGGTACTCCGGGTCGACCTTGGCGGCGACGAGCATCGAGCCGTAGCCGAGCGCGCGGGTGTCGAAGATCGGCGTGACCTGGCGGATGATCCGGTGGTCGATCAGGTGCTGCACGCGCTTGAGGACCTCGTCCTCGGAGATCTCCGCGAGCTCGGCGACCCGGGCGAACGGGCGCCGCTCGAGCGGGAAGCGGCCCTGCATGAGGTTGAGGAGCTTCTTGTCGGTCTCGTCGAGCGGGATCGCCGCGCCGTCCTTGCGCGACCGGACCTTGGGCTGGGCTACTGGAGCCATTTCGCGACGTCCTTGGCGTGGTAGGTGATGACGATGTCGGCGCCGGCGCGGCGGATGCCGGTGAGGGCCTCCAGCACGGCGGTCCGCTCGTCGAGCAGGCCTGCGGCGGAGGCGGACTTGATCATCGCGTACTCCCCGCTCACGTTGTACGCGGCAACCGGCAGCCGGGTCGAGTCCTTGACGCGCCGGATCACGTCGAGGTAGGGCAGCGCGGGCTTGACCAGGAGGACGTCGGCGCCCTCCTGCTCGTCGAGCAGCGCCTCGCGGACGGCCTCCTCGGCGTTGGCCGGATCCATCTGGTAGCCGCGGCGGTCGCCGTGGGCGGGCGCCGAGTCGGCCGCCTCGCGGAACGGGCCGTAGAAGGCTGAGGCGTACTTGGCCGAGTGGGCGATGATCGGGGTCTCGCTCAGGCCGTGCTCGTCGAGCGCGGCGCGCAGGGCGCCGACGCGGCCGTCCATCATGTCGCTCGGCACGACGGCGTCCGAGCCGGCCGCCGCCTGGGAGACCGCCGTGCGGGCGAGCAGGTCGAGCGTCGAGTCGTTGTCGACGGCGCCGTCGGCGCGCACCACGCCGCAGTGGCCGTGGCTCGTGTACTCGCAGAGGCAGAGGTCGGTGGTCACCAGCAGGTCCGGGTGAGCCGCCTTGATCGCCCGGGTGGCGAGCTGGATGACCCCCTCGTCGTCCCAGGCGCCCGAGCCCTCCTCGTCCTTGGCGGCGGGGAGCCCGAAGAGCATCACCGCTCCGATGCCCAGCGCGGCGGCCTCGCCGGCCTCCTCGACCGCGTGATCGATCGACAGGTGGTCGATCCCCGGCATCGACGCGATCGGCGTCCGCGTGTCCGCGCCGGCGACCACGAACATGGGATAGACGAGCTGCGAGGGCTCGAGCGTCGTCTCGCGCACGAGCGCGCGCAGGGGCTGCGTCCTGCGGAGCCTGCGGAGCCTGGTCGCGGGGAACGCCATGAGGCTCCGAGTCTAGGGAGCGCCCGGCGGCCCGCGGAGGATCAGCTCGGCCATGACGGCGCGGTGATCGGAGGGCGGCAGGTCGTGCACGCTCACCCGGTGGG
>JAUJME010000309.1 GCA_030447005.1 Solirubrobacteraceae bacterium
CGGCCCGACACCGCGCTCGGCCGCGCGCTCGAGGACGGCCACCCGCTCACCGGCCCGCTGATCACCGAGCTCGCCCACGACGGCGACCCGGTCGCCCGCGACGTCATCACGCTGATCGGGCGGCGGCTCGGGGTCGGGATCGCCAACCTCGTCAACACCTTCAACCCCGAGGTGGTGGTGATCGGCGGCGGGGTGATCGCCGCGGGCGAGATGCTGCTGGGGCCGGCCCGCGAGGAGATGCGCTCCCGCGCGCTCTCGCCGTCGCGCGAGCTCGTCCGGGTCGAGGCCGCCGCCTTCGGCGCCGAGTCGGGCATGATCGGTGCGTCGCTGCTGGCGCGCGAGGCGGTGCCGGCGTGAGCGCGAGCCGCGGGCCGGGGCGCCTGGTGGTCTGCCCGACGCCGATCGGCAACCTCGAGGACGTCACCCTCCGCGTGCTGGCGGCACTGCGCGACGCCGACGTCGTGGCCTGCGAGGACACCCGGCGTACGCGGGTCCTGCTCGAGCGTCACGGCGTCGTCGCCGCGACCGTCTCCTACCACGAGCACAACGAGCGCGAGCGCAGCGCCGAGCTCGTGCGGCGGATGCAGGCGGGCGAGGTGGTCGCGCTCGTCTCCGACGCCGGGATGCCGCTCGTCTCCGACCCCGGCTTCGTGCTCGTGCAGGGGTGCGTGGCGGCGGGGCTCGAGGTCGAGGTCCTGCCGGGGCCGAGCGCGGCGCTCGCGGCGCTCGTCGCCTCCGCGCTGCCCGCGGAGGCGTGGCGCTTCGTCGGCTTCCTGCCGCGCAAGAAGGGGGCATTGCTCGAGGCGTTCGCCGCCGAGGAGACCGTGGTGGCGTTCGAGTCCCCGCGCCGCGTCGGCGCCTCGCTCGCGGTGCTCGCCGAGCTCGACGGCGACCGGCCCGTGGCGGTCTGCCGCGAGCTCACCAAGCTCCACGAGGAGGTCGTCCGCGGAACCGCGCGCGGGCTGGCCGACCGTTACGCGCGCGAGGAGGTGCGCGGCGAGGTGGTGCTCGTGGTGGGGGCGGCGCCGGCGGGCGCCGCGCGCGACGCCGAGGCGGTCGCCGCGGTCCGCCGGCTGGTGGAGGCGGGCGCGCGGCGGCGAGCGGCGGCGACCGTGGTGGCCGAGCTCACCGGCACGCACGCCAACGAGCTGTACCGGGCGGTGCAGGAGTAGGCGCCGCGGGTCGGGCAGGCGATCCTCGGACGGTCGCCGGCCGTCGCGGGCGACCTGCCTCCCGCGTCACCAGCCGGGGTTGACTCTCGCCCGCCCGGCCGCGTTCACGCCTCGTGGCGAGGTGAGAAACGGCGGCTGGTGAGCCCGCGCCGGCGGCGAGTGTGCGATTCGACCCATATACCGGGCTCAATCGCACACTCGATCCCGAGCGCATGGTTGAACCCCTACGCGGAGCCCAACCATGCGTTCGACCCCCGGCGCCCTCCGCCATCGGGAGTCCGACCACTCGCCAGCAGCCGCGGTGGAGGAGCAGGCCCGTCGCAACCCGCCGGCCGCTCCCCCGGCACTCACCGAAGCACCACCCGCCCGCAACAAGACTGCGACACGAGCGCACCAATCCGGCACCAATCGGGCGTTCGAGGCCAGACGACCGCCCCCGCCGCCTAGCGTCGCGAGCGTGCCCATCCCGCCCGACAGCCTGCGGCGCCTACTCCCTCCACTCGGCGCCGCCCTCCTGCTGTGGGCGGGATGGGTCGCCCCCTTCGCTGCGCCCGCCGCGGTGGCCGCCCCCGGGCGGTGGCTGCGGCCCGTGCCGGGCGAGACGGCGCGGCCGTTCGCCTACGGTTCGAACCCCTTCGCGCGCGGCCAGCACCGCGGCGCGGACCTCTCAGCCCCTCCCGGGGCGCGCGTGCGCTCGGCGTGCGCGGGCGTCGTCGTCTTCGCCGGCCGGGTGCCCGGGCACGGTCGCGGCGTCTCGGTGCGGTGTGGGCGCCACCGGGTCACCTACCTGCCGCTGATGGCCACCGCGGTGCGCCGCGGGGCGCCCGTCGCCGCGGGCAGCGCGCTCGGCCGGGTCGCCGCGGGCCATGGCGGCGCGCTGCACCTCGGCGTCCGCTGGGAGGGGCGCCGGTTCGGCTACGTCGACCCCGAGCCACTGCTCGGCGACGACCCGGTTCCGCCGGTCGCGGTGCGCGTCCCTCGCCTCGGGCCGGCGCCGCGGCCGCGCCCCGCTCCGCCGTTCCCCCGGCCGGCGCCCGCGCCACCCGTCCCCGTCGCCGTGCCCGTGGCCGGCGTCGCGCCCTGGCCCGTCTGGCTGGGGCTCGCCCTGGTGCTCACCGGCGCGGCCGGCGGGCGGACGCTCGCGCTGCGGCGCGCGCGGCGCCGCGCCGCCCCGAGCCCGGCGGTGGCCCGCCGATAGCCTTGGCCGCCGGATGGCCTTCTATGTCACCACGCCGATCTACTACGTCAACGCGGCGCCCCACCTCGGGCACGCGTACACGGCGATCGGCGCCGACATCCTCGCCCGCCACATGCGCCAGCGCGGGGAGGAGGTCTTCTTCCTCACCGGGACGGACGAGCACGGCGAGCCGGTCGCCCAGGCCGCCGAGCGCGAGGGCGTCTCGCCGCAGGAGCTCGCCGATCGCAACGCGCAGCGGTTCCGCGACCTCATGCCCCGCGTCAACGCCTCCAACGACTTCTTCATCCGCACCTCCGACGAGGCCCACAAGCGCCGCGTCCAGGAGGTGCTCCAGCGCGTCTACGACAACGGGCACGTCTACTCCGGCACCTACGAGGGCTGGTACTGCCCGCGCTGCGCGGACTTCAAGACGGACCAGGAGATCGACCCCGGCAACCTCTGCAGGATCCACCACATCGAGCTCGACTGGCAGGAGGAGGAGAACTGGTTCTTCCGGCTCTCGGCCTTCCAGGAGCCGCTCGAGCGCCTCTACGCCGACCAGCCGGACATCGTGATGCCGCGCACCCGGTACAACGAGGCGCTCTCCTTCATCACGGGAGGGCTCAACGA
>JAUJME010000310.1 GCA_030447005.1 Solirubrobacteraceae bacterium
GGCGGCCTCGGCGCCCCCACGCCCGGAGCTATCGTGAGCGGCGTGATCAGGTACATGGCCGACCACCGGTTCACGAGGAGGCACGCCTCCGAGTACCTCGACGGCCAGCTGTCACCGGCCGGCCGCGAACGCGTCGAGCGGCACACGACGGCCTGCCCCAAGTGCCGCGCGCTGATGGCGTCGCTGCGCCGCATGATCGGCGCGCTCTCGGCGGTGGGCACACGGCCGCGCCCGGGCGTCGCCGATGGCGTGCTCGAACGGCTTCGCGCCGAAGCCTGACGCTCCAGCTCGGATCACCGCCTCCGGTACCGGCGTGGCTCTTTGACGTCCTCCGGCCACTGCGCCTCGAGCTCCACGCCGAGCCCGTCGGCGATCCGGTTGACGTAGTTGAAGTGGCGACGACCTGATTGGCGTCGACGATGTCGCGGTCCGACACGCCGGCGCTGCGCAGGGCGTCGACGTCCGCGGACTCCATGGCGTGCGGCGTGAGCGTCAGCTTGAGGGCGTACGCGCACAGGGCGCGGAGCCGCGAAGGGAGCGATCCGAGGTCTGCGGAGACGACCGCCTCCGTCAGCGCGGACCCGCCGCCTTCAGCGGCGAGCGCGGCGCCGTGCTGGACCACTCAGTAGTGGCACTCGTTCGCCGCGGAAACGGCGACGGCGATCGCCTCCCGTTCGAGGCGGGAAAGCCCCGACTCCCCGAACATCACGGTCCGGTAGAGGGCGATGTGCGCCCGCAGGGCGTCCGCGTTGAGGCTGTGGGAGTCGAGGATGTTCGCCGACTGTCGTCCGGTCGTTCGGACCCAGGTCATGGTCGTTCCTTTCCGGTAGGCGTCTCGCGACGGGCCGCATGAACCCTCCGCCTCTGACGCGGGTCATATCGCCATGCGAGGAGCAATGCCATGAGCGTCGCAGCCGCCTCAACTGAAGCACCGGCGGTGGACGCCCGCCGGCTCGGCAAGGGCCTGGCCGCCCTGCGGATCTTCATTGGCGCGATCTTCTTCGCCAACGGCCTGGCGAAGCTGTTCGGCTTCCGCACGGTGGAGATCGGGCCGTACCGCTCGTTCCTCATCAACCGCGAGGAGACGCGGGGCATCCTCAAGGGTGAGGCGGCGCGCAACGACGTCCCCGGGATCCCGGCGCTCGTCAACGACGTGCTGCTGCCCAACTTCGGCTGGCTGCAGTGGGTGGCGACCTTCGTCGAGCTCGGCGTCGGCGCCGCGCTGATCGTCGGCCTCGCGTCGCGAGGTGCAGCCCTCGCGGGCCTCGGCCAGCAGCTGTTCCTCCAGGTCCTCTACCTGTCGAGCGGTCGCTGGATGTTCGAGCAGCCGCACGAGTGGGTGCCCCTGGTCATCCTCGCCCTCGTCCCGGCGGGACGGATCTGGGGCCTCGACGGGCGCCTGCTCCGAAAGCGCCCACAGCTGCGACGCTGGCCGTTCTGAGCGTGCGCCGACGGCGGCACGGCTACGACCTCGCCGTCGTGGGCGGGGGCACCGCGGGACTGGGTCGCCGATCAGGGCGCCGCCGGTCTCGGCGCGCGGGTGGTGCTGGTCGAGCGACAGGAGCAGACGGGCGGTGACTGCCTGTGGACGGGCTGCATGCCGAGCAGGAGCCTGATCGCCGCAGCTCCTTCACTGAGGCGCTGGGCCATCACCGTCCAGCGCGGAGGCCCACTCGGGTGAGCGTGCCCCGGGTGGAGTCGGTCACCCATACGGCGCCGTAGCCGAACGCCACCGCCGACGGCCGGCCGGAGACGGTCGCGGCACGGCTGACCGGCTGCTTCGCGCCCGGGAGGACCCGGATCAGGCTGGGCTCCCTTGGCGGGGTGCCCGGGATGCTCGATCCGACGTCGGTCGCCCACACACTGCCTCCTCCGGCCGCGAGCGCCAGCGGGACGCCGCCCGGAAAGCGGGCCTGAGTGCCGGTGGCGGTGCCCTTGCGGGGGTCCAGGCGCGCGAGGCGCAGGTCCTCGTTGGAGAGCGCGCTCGTCCCGACCGCAGCCCACAGCGCCCCGTCACCGGCGGTCAGTGCCAGCAGCTGGCCGCCCCCGAGCTTGAGGCTTGCCGCCGCCTTGCCGGTACGCGGGTCGACACGGCGCACGGAACCGGCGTCGGCCTCGGCGACCCAGAGGGAGCCGCCGGCGATCGCGACGTCCGACGGGCCGGCGCCGAGCCGGATGGGCGGGTCCGCCCGAAGTGACGTCGGGTCGATGCGCGTCAGGCTGCGTGCCGCCCGGCTCGTCACCCAGACGCCACCTTCCCCGGCCGCGATCCCGACGGGATCGGTCACCGGCACGGGCCGGCCCGTCGGGCGTCCCGTCCGGGGGTCGATCCGGCGTACGCCCTCGCGGGCGTCGAGGACCCAGACCGCCCCCTCGCCCGTTGCGAGGGCCAGCGGGCTCGGGCCCACCCGCACCGGGCGGCCCGTCCGCCGCCCCGTCGCCGGGTCCACCCGGCTCAGCCGCCCGCCGGTCTGGTCGAGGACCCAGACCCGGTCGAAGCCGGTGGCCACGGCGATCGGAGTCCGGCCGATCGACACCGGGGCGGCGGCGCGCGCCACCGGAGCACGGGTGACGGCCGCCGTCCCGCCGCTGTCCGTCGCGCCGCGCGTGCCGCATCCGGCGAGGGCGAGCAGGAGCAGCGGCAGCAGTAGCGCGGGAGATCGCATCCGGGTTGTTCGATCGGCTCGCCACGGCCGGATCAGTTCGCCGGGCGACGGGGCGCCCTAGCTGCGAACGGCTTGCAGGAGAGAGCCGATTGCGAGAGGGCACCGCTTCAGATCCGTTCTCCCGGGCCCCGCGTTAGGAGCACACGGAAGCCACCGTTTTCGGGCCGACCGGCCCGAGACCCCGAGGAGGGTCCCTTGAGAAAACTCGCCGTCGTCGCGGCGCTTGGAGCAGCCGCGATCGCCGTACCGCTGAGCGTGGGCTCGAGCCACCGCGAAGCGCCCAACATCAGCCTGGATCC
>JAUJME010000311.1 GCA_030447005.1 Solirubrobacteraceae bacterium
AGATCGCGAGGTCGAAGCCGTCGATGGTGTCGTCGGCCAGCGGCCGGACGACCATCCCGTTGTCGAGCGTCCGGCCGGCCGAGCGGGCGGAGGCGAAGGGGACGATCTCGTGCTCGGCGGTCCACCCGCGGGCCTCGAGCGTGTCGAGCATGACCTGGCCCACCGCGCCGGTGGCGCCGACGACGGCGACCGCCATCCGATCGGCCGCGCGGGCGGTTCCCGCGTTGGTGGGGATGGACCCGCGGGGTCTCACGCCCGGGCCCCGAACGGATCCTCGGTGCGGACGTCCTCCGCCCCGAGCTCGAAGACCTGGTGGAGCGCGCGGACCGCCTCGGTCACGCGGTCGCCGCGGATCACGCAGGAGATCTTGATCGGCGACGTCGAGATCATCTCGATGTTGATGCCCGACTCCCCGAGCGTCCCGAACACCTTGGCCGCGACACCGGGGTGCGACTTCATCCCCGCGCCGACGATCGACACCTTGCCCATCTCCGGGTCGTCGACGACCCGCTCGAGCACCGGGCCGACGTAGGGCTCGAGCGTCTTGTGCGCGGCGCGCAGGTCCCCGCGCGGGACCGTGAAGGAGATCTCGGCCTTGGCGCCCTCGGCGACCGGCTCGTTCTGGACGATCATGTCGACGTTGACGTTCGCGTCGGCGAGCGAGGTGAAGATGCGGCCGGCGACGCCGGGCTCGTCGGGGACGCCCAGCAGCGTGACCCGCGCCTCCTCGGTCGAGTGGGTCACGGCGGTGATCAGCGGGCGTTCCATGGTCTCCTGCTCTCCGAGGACGAAGGTTCCCGGCTCGTCTGAGAAGCTCGAGCGGCAGTGGATGCGGACGTCGTGGTTGCGGGCGTACTCGACGGAGCGCAGCTGGAGCACCTTGGCCCCTGACGCCGCCATCTCGAGCATCTCCTCGAAGGAGACGACGGGCAGCTTGCGCGCGTCGGGCACGATCCGCGGGTCGGCCGAGTAGACGCCGGAGACGTCCGTGTAGATCTCGCAGACCTCGGCGCCCAGCGCGGCGGCGAGCGCGACCGCGGTGGTGTCCGACCCGCCGCGGCCCAGGGTGGTCACGTCGTAGGAGGTCGAGACCCCCTGGAAGCCCGCCACGAGGACGGTCAGGCCCTCCCCCAGCGCGGCGCGGATGCGATCGGCGCGGACATCGAGGATCCTTGCTTTCGTGTGCGACGTGTCGGTGACGATCCCCGCCTGCGACCCCGTGAGGGAGATGGCGCGGTGGCCGAGGTCGTTGATCGCCATGGCGGCCAGCGCGCAGGAGATGCGCTCCCCGGTGGACAGCAGCATGTCCATCTCGCGCGGGTCCGGGCTCGGGGAGACCTCCTCGGCCATCGCGACGAGCTCGTCCGTGGTCGAGCCGCGCGCGGAGAGGACGGCGACGACGTCGTGGCCGGCCTCCCTGGCGCGAACGATGCGCCCCGCGGCGCGCTTGAGGCGCTCGGCGTCGGCGACCGAGGTGCCGCCGAACTTCATGACCACGGTGCCCATTTGAAGGCGAAGTGTAGGTAATGGCCCCCGGGGAATCGCGCCGGGGCCCGTCTCCGTGGGTCGCGGTCGCCGCCGTGGGGCTGCTGCTGCTCGCCGTGGCGCTGGCCGGCGGCGGCGAGGACGGCGGGAAGGCGAACGAGAAGGGCGCGCGCGCCGCGGCCGGCGGCGATGACGTCGCGGCGGCGCTGGCGCCCCGCGCGGCCGCCGCCCCGGCGGTGCGTGCGGCGGTCTCGCGACTGGACGCGCCGGCCCGCGTGGCGCAGCTCTTCCTCGTCGACACGCCCGGCCGCGTACCGCGCTCGCGCGACTGGGGCGTGCTGCGGACGGGGGCTGCCGGCGCGCCGGCGGCGCTGCGCCGGGCGCTCCGGCAAGGGCGCGGGGTCGCGCCGCTGATCGCCTCCGAGCAGGGCCTTCCCGCCCAGCCTCGCCTGGGGCGCGCGAGCCCCCGGCGGATCGCCGCGGCCTACCGGCGCGCCGGCGCGGCCCTGCGCCGCCGCGGGGTCCGGCTCGCGCTCGGGCTCTCCGCCGACGTCGGGGTATCGGCCGGGCCGTTCACCGACGTGGCGTTCGGCGACGACGTCGACGACGTGGTGCCCGCCGCCCGGGCGGCGCTCGACGGGATGCGCTCGGCCGGCGTCGCCGTGGCGGTCGGCCACTTCCCCGGGCAGGGCGCGGCGACGCAGGATCCGCTCGACGGGCCGGCGAGCGTCGGGCTGCCGGAGGATCTCCTGCGCTCGCGCGACCTCGTCCCGTTCCGTGCGCTGGCGCCGCGTGCGTCGGTGATCATGGTCTCGAGCGCCGTCTACGCCGCCTACGGCGGCGCCACGCCCGCCGCCCTCTCGCCGGAGATCGTCCGGGGAGAGCTGCGCGAGCGCCTCGGCTTCCGCGGCGTGGCGATGACCGACCGGCTCGCCGGCATCACGGCGACCACCGGCGGGACGGCGGGCGGCACCGCGGGGAGCGCCGCCGTCGAGGCGCTGCGGGCGGGCGTCGACCTGATCTGGGCGGGCGACGAGCGCGAGGCGGAGGCCGGGCACGCCGCCGTGCTCGACGCCCTGCGCCGGCGCAAGCTGCCGGCCGCGCGCGTCCGCGAGGCGCTCGAGCGGGTGCTCGAGCTCAAGCGTGGCGCCGGGCTGCTCCCGTAGCCCACTACCGTCGGACCCATGCCCCGCGTCCTGCTCCGCCCCGTGCTCTGCGTGCTGGCGCTCGCCGCCGCTGCGGGCTGCGGGGGCTCGGGGGAGGACACGAGCCAGACGAACACGCAGAGCCCGCCGCCCCAGCGCGAGGCGGCGCCCAGCCCGGCCGCCACCGCGACGCCCGCCGATCGCGACCGGCCCGTCCGGGCCCGGGGCGGGCGCCCGCGGGTGTCGACCATCGCCACCGGCCTCGAGGCGCCGTGGGAGATCGCCTTCCTGCCCGACGGGCGCGCGCTGGTCACCGAGCGCCCGGGCCGCGTCCG
>JAUJME010000312.1 GCA_030447005.1 Solirubrobacteraceae bacterium
GACGCCGCCGCCGCCCTGCGGCGCGCCGGGGCGCGCGGGCCGCTCCGCGCGGCCGGCGGGCCGGCCGGGCCGCGGCGGGCCACGCGCTTCGCGGGCGGCGAGGAGGCGCGGCTCGTGCTGTTCGCCGCCGGGAGCGTGCGGCTGGCCTGGCAGGTCACGTACGCGGCCGACTCCACCGAGGTCTACGACGCGATCGTCGACGCGCGGACGGGCGAGCTGCTGCGCCGGGTCAACCTGGTCAAGTCCGAGGCGGCCGCCGAGGTGTTCGAGCTCCACCCCGGCGCCCCGGCCGGCGGCACCGCCCGGGTCGTCGACCTCGAGGCGCGCGGCTATCTGCCGGCGGCCGCGCCCCGGCTCGCGGGACCGTTCGCCCACGCCTACTCCGACCTCGACGACGACGGCCTGGCCGGGGCCGGAGAGGAGGTCACCCGCGGGTCGGACGGCAGCTTCCGCCGGCCCTTCAAGCGCTTCGAGGGCGCGCAGAGCCTCTGCACGCCCACCGCCTTCTGCAGCTGGGACCGGCTCGTCCCCGACTCGTGGCGCGACAACCGCGAGCAGGCGACCGTCCAGGCGTTCTACGCGGTCAACCGCTTCGCCGAGCACCTCCGCTCGCCCGCGATCGGCTTCGACGGCTTCCGGGGCGACGACCCGGTCCGGGTCGAGACCGACGACGGCGCCGGCCGCGGCGGGACCGGGATCCCGCCGGCGGGCTACCGCAACAACGCGAACATGTTCACCCCGCGCGACGGCCGGAGCCCGCGGATGCAGCTCTACCTGTTCGGCGGACCCGGCGCCCGCACGCGCGACGTCAACAGCGCCGACGACACCGCCGTCATCTTCCACGAGTACACCCACGGGCTCTCGAGCCGGCTCGTCACCCAGCCCGACGGCGTGCAGGCCCTGAACTCCACGCAGGCCGGCGCGCTCGGCGAGGCGTGGAGCGACTGGTACGCGCCGGACCGGCTCGTGCGCGAGGGCAGCTACGCCGACGACCTCGACGCGCCGGGTGAGATCGTCCTCGGCCGCTACTACGGCGGCGGCGGGCGCTCGCAGCCGATCGACTGCCCGGTGGGCGCGCCGCGCAGCGCCTGCCCGGGAGGCGCCACCGGGCACTCGGGCGGCTACACCCTCGGCGACTTCGGCCGGATCGCCGGCGCGGTGGAGCCCCACTACGACGGCGAGATCTGGGGCCAGACGCTCTGGGACCTGCGCACGGCGCTCGTCCGCCGGCTCGGCGAGCAGGCCGGCTCCGACGCCGCCGAGCGGCTCGTCACGGGCGGGATGCGCGTCACGCCGCCCGAGCCGTCATTCCTCGACGCGCGCAACGCCATCATCGCCGCCGACGCCGCCGCGGGCGGGGCCGACCAGGAGCTGCTGTGGAGCGTCTTCGCGCGGCGCGGCATGGGCTACTTCGCCTCCGTGGAGGACACGGGCGACGCCGAGCCGCTCGAGGACTTCGCGACCCCGCCGGCCGCCGACGCGCCCCGCGGAACCGTCACGGGACGGATCACGGATGCCGACACGGGGCTCCCGCTCGCCGACGTGGCCGTAGGGGTGGGCCACGAGGGCACGCCGGGCTTCCTCATCGCGCGGTCGGGCGCCGACGGGCGCTACACGCTCGCGGACGTGCCGGCCGTGGCCGGCGTCCGGGTCGTGGTGCGGACGCAGCGCGGCTACGGGCAGGCCGTCGCGTCCGGGATCGACGTGCCCGCCGCGGGCTCGGCGGTCCGCGACATCGCCGTGGAGCGCGATTGGGCCGCCGCGCCGGGAGGCTCGAAGCTCGAGACGAACGCCGACTACTACGCCCGCTTCGGCTGCGGCGGCGAGGCCCTGGTCGATCGCCGGCGCGACACGGGCTGGCTCGCCCACGTCCCGACCACGCCGGCGCCGACCGCCACGGTCGAGCTCCCCGCCCGCGTCGACGTGCGCGCCGTCACCCTGGACGCGCGCCCGGGCTGCTCGCTGAGCCCCGGCTCGGCCACGCGGGTGTTCCGGATCGAGACCTCCGCGGACGGCGTCACCTTCGCCACCGCCCTCGAGGGCAGCTTCACCTTCGCGGAGCTCGGCCGCCCGTCCGTCCGTGCGCTCACCGCCAACGGCTCAGGCGTGCGGTTCGTCCGCCTCTCGCTGCTGTCGAGCTTCGACCCGTCGACGCAGTACCGCGGCTTCTCCGCGCTCGAGGTCCACGGCGCCGTCCCGAACGGGCTGCCGGCCGGCAGCCTGACCGCGACGCCGGCGCGCGTCGCCCCGGGCGAGCGGGTGCGGCTCGACGCGAGCTCCTTCCGCGACCCCGACTCGGCCATCACCGGGTACGAGTGGGACCTCGACGGCGACGGCCGGCCGGAGCGCACGACGTCCGAGCCGGTCACCGAGACCGCCTATCCGGCCCCCGGGCGCCCGGCGCCGCGGGTGTTCGTCCGCGACTTCCGCGGTGGCGCCGGGACCGCGCAGACGGCGGTGGACGTCGTCGCGCCCCCCGCCCCGTCCCCGCCACCGCCCCCGCCGCCGCCCCCGCCGGCCGGTGGCCTCCCCGGGCTGCCCCGGTCGGCGCAGCCGCCCACCCTCACCATCGCCCCGCGCGGCACCCGCGGCCGGGTCGCCGTCCGGGCCACCTGCGCGGCGCGCTGCGCGCTCACGGGCCGCCTGACCGCCGACCGCCGGCTGGCGCGACGCCTGCGCGCGAGCCGCACGCTCGGCCGGCTCAGCCTGGTCCTGCCGCGCGCCGGCGCGCGGTCGGCCACGCTCGGGCTCCCCGCGCGGACCCGCGCGCGGCTGCGCCGCTTGGGGATCCGGAGGGTGCGGCTGACCGCCCGCGCGACGGTCCGCGACGCCGCCGGGCGCACGAAGACGGTCACCCGCCGGGTCAGGCTCCGCGTCTGACCCGGGCTGCGGCTACGACGTCCTGGCGGTGATGCCGATCGGGCAGCTCACGCCGGTCCCGCCCAGGCCGCAGTAGCCGTTGGG
>JAUJME010000313.1 GCA_030447005.1 Solirubrobacteraceae bacterium
CCTCGGCACCGCCGGGCACATCGACCACGGCAAGACGGCGCTCGTCGGGGCGCTGACCGGCGTGGCGACGGACCGGCTGCCCGAGGAGCGCGAGCGCGGGATCTCGATCGAGCTGGGCTTCGCCCCGCTCGAGCTGCCGTCGGGCCGGCGGCTCTCCGTCGTCGACGTCCCCGGCCACGAGCGGTTCGTGCGGACGATGGTCGCGGGGGCGAGCGGGATCGATCTCTTCCTGATGGTGGTGGCCGCCGACGACGGGGTGATGCCGCAGACGCGCGAGCACGCGGCCGTGCTCGCCGCCCTCGGCGTGGAGCGCGGCGTCGTCGCGGTCACCAAGGCGGATCTGGCCGACCCGGCCCGCGCGGCGGCCGAGGCGGCCGAGCTCCTGCCCGGCGCCGAGGTCGTGGTGGTCAGCGCTCGCACGGGCGCCGGGGTCGGTGCGCTGCGGGCGGCGCTCGACGGCGCGGCGGCGGGCGCGGCGGGGCGCTCCGCGGGCACGGGCGGGGCGCGGCTGCACGTCGACCGCGCGTTCACGATCCGCGGGGCGGGCACGGTGGTGACCGGGACGCTCTGGTCCGGCGAGCTGCGGCGGGGGGAGGAGGTCGAGCTCCTGCCGGCGGGGCGGCGCGCGCGCGTCCGCGGCCTCCAGGTCCACGACGAGCCCGTCGAGCGCGCGCCGGCGGGCCAGCGGGTGGCGGTCAACCTCGCTGGGGTCGCGGTCGGCGAGGTCGAGCGCGGCGACGTGCTGGTGGCCGGCGGCGACCGGCCGCGGCCCGCCTTCCGGGTCGACGCCGCGCTCGAGTGGGCGACGCCCGACGCGCGGCCCGAGCACGGAGCCCGCGTGCAGGTCCACCACGGGACGCGCGAGGCGCCCGCGCGGATCGCCGAGCTCGGCGGCCGCTACTTCCAGCTGCGCCTGGAGGCGCCGATCGTCCCCGCGGCCGGCGACCGCCTGGTCATCCGCTCCGTGGCGCCGCCCGACACCCTCGGCGGCGGCGTCGTCCTCGACCCCGGCCCGCCCCGGCACGGGCCCTCCAACGACGTGCTCGCCCGGCTCGAGCGCCTGCGGCGCGGCGAGCCCGAGCCGCGCCCGCCCGAGCCGGCCGCGCCGCGCCCGCCCGCCGCCGCCGACGACGGCCCGGCGCCGCTGACCCCCTCCGCGCTCGCCGTCGAGCAGGAGCTCCGCGAGGCCGGCCTGACCCCGCCGCTCGACGCCGACCTCGAGGCCGACGCCGAGCTCGCCGCGCTGCGCGAGCACGGCCGCGTGGCGCGGCTGGGCCGCGGCATGCACGCCCACGTCGAGGCGCTCGCCGAGGCCGAGGCGGCGGTCCGCCGGCTGGTCGAGCGCGACGGCCAGGTGACCATCGCCACGCTGCGCGACGAGCTCGGCCTCTCGCGCAAGTACGCCCAGGCCTACCTCGAGTACTGCGACGCCGCGCGGATCACGCTGCGCGTGGGCGACGCGCGCGTGCTGCGTCAGCGGCGGCGGTAGAGCACGAGCGCGTAGCCGTGCTCGCCGTCGACCCAGGCCCCGGCCTCGGAGAAGCCCTGGCGGTCCAGGCGGCCCGCTAGGTCCGCGCGCTCGAACTTGTGGGCGACGTCGACGAGGACCGGCTCGCCCTCGCCGAGCGCGACGTCGAGGCCGAGCGCGTCGAGCCGCGCCCGGACCGGCACGGTGGGGCGGATGTGGGCCTCCACGCGGCTGTGCTCCGGCCGCCAGCGCGCCCGGCTCGTGAACTGCGAGGGGTCGAGGTCGCCGCCGAAGAGCCGGTTGAGGTTGTTGAGCCGGTTGACGCGGAAGCGCGCGAAGGCGTCGTGGCCGGGCGGGTCGTTGTAGGCGCGCTCGAGCGCGCCGCCGTCCTTGACGAGGTCGACGCCCAGCAGCAGCTCGTCGCCCGGCTCGCAGCTCCCGGCGATCGCGGCGAGGAGGGCGTCGATGTCCTCGGGGGCGAAGTTGCCCAGCGAGGAGCCGAGGAAGGCGATCATCCGCGGCGCGTCGAGCGAGCCGCGCACCCACGCGAGGCCGTTCTCGTAGTCGGCGGCCACCGCCTCGGCGACCAGCCCCGCGAGGGCGCCGGTGAGCGCCCTCGTGCTCTCCTCGAGCATCTCGCGGCTGATGTCGATCGGGACGTAGCGCAGCTCCCCGTCCGGCCGGCCGCGCAGCGCCTCGAGCAGGACGCGCGTCTTCTTGGCGCTGCCGCTGCCGAGCTCCACCAGGTCGACGCAGCGGGTGGCGGCCGCGATGTCGACCGCGTGGCGCTCGAGCAGCGCCCACTCGGCTCTTGTCAAATAGTACGCGGGCAGCTCGGTGATCTCCTCGTAGAGGCGCGAGCCCTCGGCGTCGTAGGCGTAGCGCGACGGGATGAGCTTCGGCTCGGCGGCCAGGCCCGCCACGACGTCGGAGCCGTCGGCGTCGAAGGAGCCCGCGTCGGCGAGGGCGTGGACCGCGACCCGGCTCACGCGCCGGCCGCGTGGGGCGCCGTCTGGTCGGCGGCCTCGCCCGCGCCGTGCTCTCGCTCGACGTAGTCCTCGATGTCCATGACGTCGTCGCGCGAGCGCTCGGCGACCCGCAGCAGGTCGCTCATCGTCGCGACCTCCTCGATCTGCTCCTTGATGAACCACTGCATGAACTGCTCGCTCGAGTAGTCGCCCTCCTGGCGGGCGCGCGCGGCGAGCGCGTTGATCTGGTTGCTGACGCGCCGCTCCTGGGCGAGGCCGAGCGCGATCGGCTCGACGACGTCGGTGAAGCGCGTCTGCGGGGCCGCGATCCCGGGCGTGACGACCTCCGCGTCGACGTCGAGCAGGTACTTGACCATCATCATCGCGTGGTCGCGCTCCTCGAGCGCCTGGCGGTAGAAGAAGGCCGCGAGCTGGGGGAGCGTCTCGGCGTCGTAGTGGACCGCGCAGGCGACGTACTGCTGGTGGGCGGCGAACTCGTTGGCGATCTGCTCGTTGAGCTGTGCGACG
>JAUJME010000314.1 GCA_030447005.1 Solirubrobacteraceae bacterium
CCGCGCCGCCCCCGGCGCCCCGCGCCACCGGTTCTATCAGTTCGCGGTCGGCGCGCGCGAGGAACGCGGCCTTGCCGGCGCCGTCGCGGGCGTGGGCGGCATCGGCCGCGCCGCCGCCGTGCACGCCGACGTCGCGGGCGGCCGCCACCGCCGCGGCGGCGGCCGCCGCCTTGGCGGCGAGGTCGCTGTCGGGACCGCCCGTCGCGCCGGGCGGCACGACGACGCGGGCGCCCAGCAGGGCGGCGACACCGGCGCCGGCCCCGCGGGCCGCGATCACGACGGTCGACGCGTCGAGCGTCCGTGGCACCTCCAGGCCGCCCGGCCACACGCGGAGGTGCGGCGCGCGGGCGCCGGCCGGCAGCGGCGTCGGGCCGACGAGGAGCAGCCGGTGGCCGACCAGGCGGTGCACGGCGTGCGCCGGCGCGCCGCGTTGCAGGGCCCTCGTCGCACGGCTCGTGGCGGTGGCGTCCGCACGGCGCCCGTCGCCGTCGAGCACGTCCACGCGCCACGCCCGCGACCCCGCCGGCACGGCGATGCCGTGCGCGGCCGCCTCGATCGCCCCACGGTCCACGGGGGCGGGAGGGGTCCACCCCAGCAGCGCGGGGATCGCCACCTCCGAGCCGGCGGGCAGGCCGGCCGGAACCGTGCGCACCCGCGACAGGGTGCCGCACCGTGCGAGCGCATCGAGCGCCGGCGTGCGGGCACGCTCGAGGCTCGTCGCGCGCGCCGCTTCGATCGGCTCGCTGGCCCCGTCGAGGATGACCAGGACGCGCGGCCCTACCACTCGATCCCCTGCTGCCCGCGGATCCCCTTGTCCATCTGGTGCTTGACGAGCGTCACCTCGGAGACGAGGTCGGCGGCCTCGACGAGCGCCTGCGGCGCGTCGCGCCCGGTGATGACCACGTGCTGGAAGCCGGGGCGGTGCGTCAGGACGTCGACCACCTCGTCGACGTCCACCCACCCCCACTTCAGCGGATAGGTGAACTCATCGAGCAGGAGGAACTCGTAGCGCTCCTCGGCGATGAACCCCTTGACCTGCTCCCAGCCGGCCCGCGCCAGGTCGGCCGACTCGACGATGTCCTTGGAGATCCAGGACCAGCCGTCGCCCATCTTCATCCAGTCGATGCCGCCGAGCGCTTCGGCCGCGCGCTGCTCGCCCACCTTCCACTTGCCCGACTTGATGAACTGGACCACTCCGCACCGGTAGTCGCGATTCCAGGAGCGCAGGAGCATCCCGAAGGCCGAGGTGGACTTGCCCTTGCCGTTGCCGGTGACCACGACGAGGAGCGGCCGGTCGCGCGGCTTGCGGCGGCGCGGCTCGGCGGTGCCCCGGTCATCCGCGCGGTGCGGCACGTCGACGCCGGGGGCGGTGTTGCGCGCCAGCGCCGCCACGTCGCCCAGCGGGCGCTCGATCGGGGCGTCCTCTGGGTCCTGGGACGCCGAGGAGCCGCGCAGCGAGCAGCGCGCGACGTAGCCGGCGGGTCGCTCGGCGGGAGCCTCGGGCCTGGTCTGGTCGCTCATGCGGCGCTCCTGGAGTCGGGACGGCGGTGGGGCTCGGCCGCCTCCGGCGCGACGAGCCGGGTGAGATCTGCGCCGGTGGCGGCCGCGAGCCCGGCGGCGAGGCCGAGGCGCACGGGGCCCTCCTCGAGGTCGACGACCACGGTGCGGTCGGCGGCCGCCACGAGCCGGCTCAGGGCCGCGCGGGCGTGGCCCTCGGGGTCGGCCGCGCGGCCGTCGGTGAGCAGGACGGCGATGCGGGCGCGGCCGGCGAGCCGGCCGTGCGGCTGGGACTCGAGCAGCGCCGCGGCGTGCTCGATGCCGGCCGCCAGCGGCGTGCGACCGCCGGCGGGCAGCGCCCGCGCGGCGGCGGCCGCCTGCTCGAGCGGCGCGCCCGGCGCCACCAGCGTGCGGGCGCCCACTCCGCTGAAGGCCACGAGGGCCACGAGATCCCGCCGCGCGTAGGCACGGCGCAGCGCCGCCTCGACCGCCCCCTTCACGCGGGCCAGGCGCCGCTGGGCGATCATCGAGCCGCTCGTGTCGACGACCAGGCAGAGCAGCGCGCCGCGCCCGCCGCCCGTGATCGCCGTCTGCGGGCGCGCGTCGCCGCGCAGCGAGGCGAGGACGGTCGGCAGGACCGCCACCGGGTCACCGTCGGCCGCAGCGCGCGCGTCGAGGACCGCGAGCGAGCCGCCCGGCGCGCGCCCACCGGGCACGAAGGCGGGTTCCGCCGTGCGCGGATGGCGCGGGGCCCCCCGGTGGAGCCGCAGGGCGGACTCCGGCAGGCGGCTCGGGAGCGCGGGCGGCGTCGTGAGGTGGGGCGGCAGGCCGGGCGGGTCGGCGCCGCCGGGCGGCGGATCGGCGCGCGGCGGCGGCACCAGGTCCGGGTCCGGCGCCCAGGCCGGGCCGGGTGCTGGTGCGCCGGAGGCCGGCGCCGGCTCGGGCGCTCCCTGCGGCTCGGGCTCGGGCGCCGGCCCGGGGTCGTCCCCCGTCCGCTCGAGCGCCTCGTCGATCGCCGGATCGCGCCCGCCGGGCGGCGGCGGGGCGAGGGGATCGCGCCTGAGGCGGTGGCGCAGCGCCAGGTGCGCCGCGCGCTCGACGTGCGCCGGGGCGACCTCCGTCTCGCCGTCGAGCGCCGCGAGGGCGCAGGCGGCGTGCGCGCAGACCAGGTCGCCCCGCACCCCGTCGAGCTCGAGCCGCGCGCAGACCGCGGAGATCCGCAGCAGCTCCCGCTCGGCGATCGACACCGAGCCGACCAGCGCGCGCGCAGCCACCATACGGTCCGCCAGCGCCCGCTCGGCGTCCGCCCACGCCGCCGCGAACGCCGCCGGAGCGGCGTCGTAGTCCATCCGCCGGCGAACGATCCGGGCCCGCGTCGCCGCGTCGCGCGGACCGGCCACCTCGACGCCGAGCCCGAAGCGATCGAGCAGCTGCGGGCGCAGCTCGCCCTCCTCGGGGTTCATCGT
>JAUJME010000315.1:0-1466 GCA_030447005.1 Solirubrobacteraceae bacterium
CGCCGAGGCGATCCCCCCGAGCAGCGGGACCATCGGCACCATCTCGGAGAGGAACCTGAGCACGGGGTCGGTCGGGAAGGAGAGCGGGTCGGCGAGCAGGACCACCCCGGCCGAGCCCTCGAGGTCGGGCATCCCCGCGAGTGCGCCGCCGCCGTCGACCGGTTCCACGGTGGCGTGGAAGGCGGTCGCGCAGCCGTCGCCGAGCGACGCCGCCCAGACGGAGACCGCGGTGCCGTCCTCGACCTCCACGGAACGCCCGAGCACCCCGCCGGCGCAGCAGCCGACGAGCTGGTCGGGGGCAAGGATGTCGTGGACGACCTCGAGCGTGGCCTCCGGGTCGACCAGGTGGGCGCCCGAGGCGAACATGATCACCAGGTCGCACGGGAGCCCGCCCAGCCCGTCGCGCGCCACCGCAGCCGCCTCGGCGGCGCTCGCCCGCGGGCTCGAGAGGGTCGACAGGCCGGTGCCGATGCGCAGGGACATTGCCAGCCCACCCTACCCGCCGCGGGCCCCGCCTGAGCGGACTCGGCGCCGACATACTCCCGGCGTGCCCGCGCCGCGCGTCGTCGCCCTCTTCGGCCCCACGGCCGTCGGAAAGACCGAGGTCGCGCTGGCGCTGGCCGAGGAGCTCCGCGCCCGCGGCGAGGATCCCGTCGCGGTCTCCGCCGACGCGCTCCAGGTCTACGCGGGCCTGGAGACCCTCACCGGCACGGCGTCGCCGCCCGAGCGCGCGCGGCTCGAGCACCGCCTCGTCGGCTTCCTCCCGGTCTCGGAGACCTTCAGCGCCGGGCGCTACGCGCAGCTCGCCCACGCCGAGATCGACGCGGCCCTCGCCGCCGGGCGCCGGCCGATCGTCGTGGGCGGCACCGGGCTCTATCTCCGCGCGGCGCTCGCCGAGCTCGAGCTGCGCCCGCCGCCACCGGCCGGCGCCCGCGAGCGCTGGCTCGCAGAGCTCGAGCGCGACGGGCCCGCCGCGCTCCACGCCCGCCTCGCCGGCCGCGACCCGGACGCCGCGGTGCGGATCGCGCCCACCGACCGCCAGCGGATCGTCCGCGCGCACGAGCTCCTCGACGCGGGGGCGGCGCCGCCGGCGGGCCCGCAGCTGTGGACCCGCGAGACCCGCCACCCGACGCTGCTGGCCGGCCTGGTGATGGACCGGGCGGTGCTCGCCGGGCGGATCGAGGCGCGCGTGGACGCGATGGTCGCCGCGGGCGCGGCCGGGGAAGTGCGGCGCGCGGCCGAGGCGGGCGCCTCGGCGACCGCGCGCAAGGCGGTCGGATTCGAGGAGCTCCTCGAGGGCGACGTCGAGGCGATGAAGCGCCGGACGCGGGCCTACGCCCGCCGCCAGCTGACGTGGATGCGCAAGCTCCCCGACGTCCGCCTCGTCGACCTCACCGGCCGCGACCCGGCCGCCGCCGCGGCGGAGATCGCGGGCATGATGGGCGCATGAGATTCGAGAAGTGGCA
>JAUJME010000315.1:1566-2957 GCA_030447005.1 Solirubrobacteraceae bacterium
GCCGCCGCGGCGGAGATCGCGGGCATGATGGGCGCATGAGATTCGAGAAGTGGCAGGCGCTCGGCAACGACTACCTGATCGTCGAGCGCGAGCGGCTGCCCGCCGCGCTCACGCCTGCCCGGGTCCGCCTGCTCTGCTCGCCGCACTTCGGCCCGGGCGGCGACGGCGTCCTCGAGCTCAGCCCGCCCGACGAGGCCGGCTACGTGGCACGGCTGCGGATCTTCAACCCCGACGGCTCGGAGGCCGAGCTCTCGGGCAACGGTGCGCGCGAGGCGATCCTCTACCTCCGGCGCGCGGGCTGGACGGACGCGACGACCTTCTCGATCCAGACGGCCGCGGGGGAGATCCGCCCGACGATCACCGGGCCGGCCACCTGCCGCGTCGACATGGGCCGCGCGACGCTGCGCTCGCCGGCCTACCCGTCCGGCGGCCCGGAGGGCCACGGGATCGTGGCGGCGGTCCGGCGCGACTGGCGCTTTCAGCACGTGTCGATCGGCAACCCGCAGTGCGCGATCCGGGTCGCCGATCGCGAGGAGCTCGAGGGGCTCGACCTGCCGGCGATCGGACCCGAGATCGAGCACGCGCCGCTCTTCCCGCAGCGCACGAACGTCTCCTTCTGGTCCGAGCTCGACCCGGCCGCCATCCGCGCGCGGATCTTCGAGCGCGGCGTCGGGGAGACGATGTCGTCGGGGACGGGGGCGTGCGGCGCGGCGGTCGCCCACGTGCTGCGCGGCGGCGACTCCCCGGTCACCGTGGTGCTCGACGGCGGGGAGCTGACCGTCGACGTGGGGGAGGACCTCCACGTCGACCTCACCGGGTGGGCCGAGCCCGTCTACCGCGGCGAGCTCAGCGAGGAGCTGCTCGCGCGGCTGGCGGATACGGTCTAGCCACAATGACCGAGACGACGATCACCGGCGGCGCCTGGGGCGCCGGCCTCGCGACCCTCACCGCCGACGGGCGCACGCTGGACGCGTACTTCCACGACCTCGGGCTCGGTGAGGCGCCGTCGCCGCAGGCGGGCGCCGCCGCCGGCGTGGGCCGCGCCGAGCGCACCGACGAGCTGCGCGGCGTCCGCACCGTTCCCGTCACCACGGCGGTCGCCGACCTCGCCGCGCCGCCCGCGGACGTCTCGGACGCCTACCTGCGGCTCCACCTCCTCTCCCACCGGCTCGTCCGTCCCCACGCGATCTCGCTCGAGGGCATCTTCGGCGTCCTGCCCAACGTCGCCTGGACGGACCGCGGCCCGGTCGACCCCGCCGAGCTGCCGGCGGTACGGCGCCGGGCGGTCGAGAGCGGGACCCACCTCAACGTCACCTCCGTCGACAAGTTCCCTCGCATGACGGACTACGTCGTGCCGGGCGGCGTGCGGATCGCCGACGCCGACCGCGTCC
>JAUJME010000040.1:0-8929 GCA_030447005.1 Solirubrobacteraceae bacterium
GACCGCCTGCACGGCGCCGACCTGGCGCCGGATCAGGAAGCCGCTGGTGATCGGGAAGTGCTTGACGAGGTCGCGCACCTCCATCAGCGGCTCGCCGCTCGGCGCCGTACGCGCCCGGCCGTCCTCCTGCTCGGAGACGCTCATCCGGGGGCGTCCGTGATCGTGACCGCGCTGCGCGCGGACTCGGGCGTCGCGCCGGAGGCGAGCCGCCGCCACAGGTCGCGCCGCGTCCCGGAGGCCAGGAGGCAGGCCACCGAGTGGCCGTCGGCGCCCTCGACGGGCTCCAGGGGCGGATCCACGCGCTTGTGCGCGTCGCGGACATAGGGGCAGCGAGGGTGGAACGAGCAGCCCGTGGGCCGGTTGATCAGCGACGGCGGCCGGCCCTCGATCGGGACGAGCTCCCCGCTGCGCGGGGTGTCGAGCCGCGGGATCGACCGCAGCAGCCCCCAGGTGTAGGGGTGCTCGGGCGCGCTGAAGAGCTGCGGGGTGGGCGCGCGCTCGATGACCCGTCCGGCGTACATGACGGCGATCTCGTCGGTCATCTCGGCCACGACGCCGAGGTCGTGGGTGATGACGATCACCGCGGTGCCCGTCTCCCGCTGCAGCCGGGAGAGCAGCTCGAGGATCTGCGCCTGGACGGTCACGTCGAGCGCGGTGGTCGGCTCGTCGGCGATGACCAGCCTCGGCTCGTTGATGAGCGCCATCGCGATCATCGCGCGCTGGCGCATCCCGCCGGAGAACTCGTGCGGGTAGGCGTCGATGCGCGAGCGCGGCTCGGGGATCCCGACGAGCTGCAGCATCTCGAGGGCGCGGTCCCTGGCCACCTTCTTCGGCGTGTCGCCGTGCGCGCGCACCGCCTCGACGAGCTGGTCGCCCACCCGGTAGAAGGGATGCAGCGACGAGAGCGGGTCCTGGAAGATCATCGCGATCTCCCTGCCGCGGACCGCCCGCATCGCCTGCGGCTCGAGCGTCAGCAGGTCGCGGCCGTCGAACATCACCTGCCCGCTGAAGCGCGCGTTCTTGGCCCGCGTGAGCCCGAGGACGGTGAGGTTGGAGACGCTCTTGCCCGAGCCCGACTCGCCGACGATGCCGAGCGCCCGGCCCGGGTCGACGGAGAAGGAGACGCCGTCGACGGCGTGTACGACGCCGTCGTCGGTGTCGAAGCTGACCTTCAGGTCGCGGACCTCGAGGAGCGCCACTGCTAGTACCGGACCCGCGGGTCGAGCAACGCGTACACGACGTCGACGATGAGGTTGAGGATGATGATGAAGAACGCCCCGAAGAGCACGGTGCCCTGCACGATCGGCAGGTCGCCGCGAAGGATCGCATCGTACGCGAGCCGTCCGACGCCGGGGATGTTGAAGACCGACTCGGTGAGGATCGCCCCGCCGAGCAGGATCCCGAGGTCGAGCCCGAGGACGGTGACCACCGGCGCGAGGGCGCTGCGGACCGCATGGCGCCCGATGACGCGCCGCTCGGAGAGGCCCTTCGCGCGCGCCGTGCGGATGTAGTCCTCGCCGAGGACCTCGAGCAGGGAGCCGCGCAGCAGGCGCGAGTAGATCGCGGCGAACGAGGCGGCCAGCACGAACCACGGGAGCACGAGGGCCTTCAGCCAGACGCCCGGGTTGTCCGTGAAGGGGACGTAGGACCCCTGCCCTCCGAGGAAGTTCAGGCCGAAGATCCCGAAGTCCGGCGCGAAGAGATACAGGGCCACGAGCCCGAGCCAGTAGACAGGGGCGGAGATCGCGATCAGCGAGAGGCCGATCGCGACGCGGTCGAAGATCGAGCGGTGCTTGACGGCGGAGAGGATCCCGACCGACAAGCCGAATGTCAGCCACACCAGCACCGCGCCCATCGTCAGGGAGAGCGTCGCCGGGAGGTTCTCGAGGATCTGCTCGAGAACCGCCTTGTTGGTCTGATAGCTGCGTCCGAAGTCCTGGAAGGCGAAGACGCGATAGACGTAGTCGCCGAACTGGACGATCAACGGCCGGTCGAGCCCGAGGTCGACACGGATCTGCTGGATGAGTTCCGGCGTCGGCTGCCGGCCCGCCCGCAGCACCGCCGGGTCGGTCGACGGGAAGACGTTGAAGATGACGAAGGTGACGCCGCTGACGACGATCAGCAGGAACACCATGCCGAACAGGCGGCGTGCGATGTAAGCGGCCATTAGACGAGGAGTGACGCATCGGCCCGCCGCGCGAGGCGGCGGGCCGATGGATCGGAATCCGGAGGCGACCCTACCTCAGCGAGGTGAAGTTCCAGTCCCAGGTCGTGGAGTACCCGTTCTGAACGCCGCGGACGTTGGGCGACGCGGCGATTGCCTGGTAGTCCCACATGTAGGGGATGGACGGCGCCTGGGCCATGATCATCCGGTTGGCGCCGGCCCACGCCTTGGCCCGCTCCTCGGGCTCGGTGACGAGCTTCGCCTTCTCCAGCGCGGCGTTGACCGCGGGGACGTCGAGCTCGGGCCAGTTCGAGTTGCCCGTCTCGAGGATGTTCTTGCCGTTGAACGTCGGGTCGAGCATCGTCTGCGGGTCGGCGAAGTCCTGCAGCCAGCCGACGGACGGGCACACGTTGACTTCCGACTTCGGGACGTTGCAGAACTTCGTGAACATGGTGTCGCGGGTCACCAGCCGCAGCTTGGTCTTGAAGCCCAGCTCGTTGAGCTGCTGCTCGGTGATCTGCGCGATCGACTTGTCGGGCTCGGCGCTGTCCGCGACGAGGAGTAGCTCCTCGTCGCCGTCGTACTTGCCCGACGCAAAGCCGGCCTTCTTGAAGTACTCAGCGCTGAGGTTCCGGTCCCCGGCCGGGTTCTTCAGCCAGTCGAACTCCTTGGAGAAGCCGTCGAACCCGTTGGACTCCTCGAAGCCCGACATGCCGGGCGGGATGAGCCCCTGGGCGATCGCACCGAGCGCCTCGCCGCCGCGCTGCTGGCGCGCCGCATTGCGGTCGAAGCCGGCGATGACGGCCTTGCGCACGTTGATGTCGTCGAACGGGGGGCGCGACGTGTCCATCGAGATCATGCGCCAGCCACCGCCGGGGACCGCGGAGAGCTCCTTCTTGTTGCTCTGCAGCAGCCGCTTGAGCTGATTGGAGGGCGGCTCGAGCTCGCCCAGGGCCAGGCTCTCGCCGGACAACGTTCGGCGCGTCGCCACGTTGTTGTCCTCGTTGCCGGCCCGGAATTCGATCTGGTCGAGGAACGCCGGGCGGAAGTCGTCGACCGCCGCATAGTCGGGGTTGCGGACGAGGTTGATGCGCTTGCCCGCGACGTAGCCGGTCTGCTTGCCCTGCGCGTCGCTCTCGACCTTGTAGGGCCCGGTGAAGACGGCGAACTCCTCGCCGTAGGTGGAGGGCTTCTTCCGGTCGTACTTCTGCGCGAACTCCTTCGGCACCGGCATGGAGATCGGCATGACGAGCGCGCCGGCGAGCGTCGCCCCGGTGCCCTTGGTCAGCTTGAAGACGATGGTCTGGTCGTCGGGCGTCTGGATGCCGTCGATCTCCTGATAGTCGCCCGGCTCCTTCGGTGCGCCGACCAGGTCGCCGAAGTAGGCCCGCGCGTAGCCGTTGGCGACGTTGGCGGTGAACGCTCGCTCGATCGCGTACTTGACGTCCTTGGAGGTGACCGCGCGCTTCACGGGCGCGGAGAACATCACGCCCTCCTTGAGCTTGACCGTGACGGTCTTGCCGTCGGGGGCGATCTCGGCGTCCTCCGCGGCGAGGTCGGGCACCGGCTTGCTGGTATCGCCCGGCATGTAGGCGAACAGCCCGCGGTGCAGCGCGTTCATGATCCCGAAGGCGTACGAGTAGTACGTCTTGCCGGGGTCCATGAAATCGACGTCGCCCCCGGAGAGGACCGTCAGCTTGCCGCCCTTCTTGCCGCCCTCCGCGGGATTCTCCCGGTTGTCGGCGGCCGTGCCCGCGAAGAGCTGGTCGGTGACGCTGCCACCACCTTCGGCCTTGCTGGCCGGCGACCCGCCGCCGCCGGCGGGGGTGTCGTCGCCCCCGCCACCGCATGCGGCGAGCGCGAGCGCAGCGCCGAGCGCAGCGAGCGCGAGGAGCGTCCTCAACAGTGATCTTGACATCGACTCGTGTCCTTCCGTCGGTTGAATGATGAGACGAGTGGGGCGCCGGCCTTCACTGGCGACGCGGATTGAGAGCGTCCTGCAAGCCGTCGCCAATCAGGTTGAAGGCAAGCACGGTCAGGAGCAGGGCAACGCCCGGGAAGAGCATGTACCACCAGGCGTCCGGGAAGAGGGTGGTCGCCTCGGCGATCATGGCACCCCACGACGGGGTGCCCGCCGCGACGCCCACGCCGAGGAACGACAGCGCCGCCTCGAGGAGGATGTTCGCGGGGATGAGGAGAGACGCGTAGACGATGAGCGGTGCGATGAGATTCGGGAGGACCTCGCGCGTGATGATGCGGGTGTTCGACGCGCCGAGGGATCGTGCCGCCTCGACGAACTCCTTCTCTCGCAGGGAGAGCACCTGCCCGCGCACGATGCGGGCGATGTAGGTCCAGTTGATGATCGCGATGACCATGATCACCACGGGGAGCCCCGGCTGGATGAGGCCGCCGAAGCAGCCCTTCGCGCCGGAGCAGGCCGCGGCGAGCCCGAGCCCGAGCAGCAGGATCGGGAACGCCAGTACCACGTCGGTGAGCCGCGACAGCAGCGTGTCCACCCATCCGCGGTAGAAGCCGGCCAGCAGGCCGACGATGGTGCCGATGAAGACGGCGATGCCGGTCGCGATGAGCGCGACCTCGAGCGACACGCGCGAGCCGTAGACCGTGCGGGAGAAGATGTCGCGGCCGATCCGGTCGACGCCGAAGGGATGGGCGGCGGACGGTCCGCTCGGGGAGCCGAACACGTCGAGCGCCTCGGAGCTCTGCACGCGCGGGCCGGGCGTGCCAGCCAGGCTGACGATCACCGGCGCGATGATCGCCAGGACGATCAGCGCGACGATGAACGCCAGCGCGGTGACCGCGACCTTGTCGCGCCGGAGGCGCCGCCAGAACAGCTGCAGCGGCGACCGCGCGATGTCGTCGCCCGGTTCGGCGACGACATCGATGGAGGTCGCGTCGGGCTCGAGCAGCTCGGGCGTGCCCGCGCTCATGCAGACATCCTCCGGCTGCTCGATGATGATGCGGTCAGTGCGGTTCCTCCCCCCACGAGCGCGGATGCGCGCTCGCCAAGCTGTTACCGCGGGCAACCTACTACGCCGGCAGCGGGAACCCTGTCATTCCGACCCACCTGGAGGTGAGCGTCATCATGTCGGCCCGTGGCGGCTTATCCTCCACGCGGCCCGGCCCCGATAGCTCAGCCGGATAGAGCGACTCCCTCCTAAGGAGTAGGCCGCTGGTTCGAATCCAGCTCGGGGCGCTACTTTGGCGGCGACATGGATTTGCCGCCCGGTCCATATCGTTGATGATGGATCCGATGTTGCGGAATCGTCCCGATCTCCCTGCAGAGCTCGATGAGCTCGGTGAGCGGCTCGAGGTCGCCGCGGCGGCGCAGGTCGCCCGACGGCGCGCGTGGCGCCGGGCGTTGCGCAAGGGGACGTTGTCCGTGCTGGTCGGAACCCCGCTGGCCTTCGCGATCGTGGCGAGCGAGCTGGCGCCCTCCTCCGTGCCGGTCGAGCGGATCGCGCGGTCAGGGCCGGTGCAGATGACCACGGTGACGACCCGCCTCGCGGACCGGCGACCGGACGCCGCCGACGCCGCGCGTGGATGGCCCTGCGTGATGTACCCCGACTGCCGACCTCGGTCCGAGGCGGCCACCGAGCCGTCGAGCGCCGGGACCGAGGCGCCGCGCCCGACGGTGGCCATCATCGGCTGAGCGCTTCGTCGCACCCATCGCCGGCAGTACGTTGCCGGGATGCACGAGTGCAGCCGGATGACGTGACGTGCGCCCGCTGAAGGGCCGGCCCGATCAGGACGTCGCGTGAGGATCTTCTCGCGCCTCGCCGCCCTCGCGGCGCTCGGGGCGGCGACGTGGGCGGTGGCCGCCGTCGCCGGCTCGAACATCGGCATCGAGGTCGCCCCGGAGGACGACGGACCCGCCGCCACGCCGCCGCCGGCTCGGCCGCGCCCGGTCGCCGAGGCGAGCCCGGCGGCCTCCCCCGAGCCGGTGCCGGTGCGCCCGCGCGCGGCGCTGCCGCGCGCGAGCGCCGGCCTGGCCGTCGCCGACCGGGGGATGCGGATCGCGCTCGCCAACCCGGCGGTGCCGACCGGCCGGCCGCACACGCTCCGCTTCCGGCTCGCCGGCGGCTCGGCGCGGCGGGTGGCGCTCACGCTCGTGCGGCGCGACGTGCGCTACCTCCAGCGCCCGCGCGCGCGGCGCGAGGCCGGCGGCGACTGGGCCGCGGACGTGCGGCTCGCCAAGGCCGGGACCTACCGCCTGATCGCCGACGTCGACGGCGGCCGGCGGGTGCTCGGCACCGACGTCTTCGCCGGCGGCGACTTCCAGCCCATGCCGCTGCCCGCGCCGTCGCCCACCACGGAGGTCGACGGCTACCTCGTCCGCGCGCAGTGGCGCGGCGCGTCGCTGCGCCTCGGCGTCTCGCGCCGCGGCCAGGCGGTGGCCGCGCTGCCCGCCGGCCCGCTCGTGGCGCTGCGCGACGGGGATCTCGCCTACGCGGCGGTGCGCCCGCGCGGCCGCGCGCTGCGCTACCGGATCGGCTACCCGGGGCCGGGGACCTACCGGGTCTTCGCGCCGTTCGCGGACCGCGGGCGTGTCCACGTCGCGGCGCTCACCCGCAACGCCCCGCGCTGAGCGCCCGCCGTCAGCCGCGGTCGGGGCGCTCGGGGTAGATGTCGTCGATCGTGGCGAGCGGCTCGTAAGGCGCGTCGCCGATCGCCGCCCGGATGCGCTCGCCGCCGCCCGCCAGCCGGTCGAGGATGGAGACCACGCCGGCCACCTCGTGACCCTCGCCCTGCACCGCCTCGATGGCCTGGAGGGTCGAGCCGCCGCTGGTGACGACGTCCTCGACGATCAGGCAGCGCTCGCCGCGCTCGAGCGGCGGGCCCTCGATGCGCCGCTGGAGCCCGTGGGCCTTGACGTCCTTGCGCACGAAGAAGGCCTTGACCTCGGCGCCGCCGGCCAGCGCGGCGCACGCCGGGGCGTCGGCGCCCATGGTCAGCCCGCCCGCCGCGGTGGCGCCCCACTCGCGCGCGCGGGCGGCGACGAGCTCGGCGAGCGCGGCGAAGCCGGCGGGCAGCAGCACGGCTCGCTTGGCGTCGACGTAGTACTGCGCGGTGGCGCCGGAGGTGAGCGTGACCTCCCCGACGACCAGGGCGTGCTCGCGCAGCTCGGCGACGAGGGTCTCGCGGGCGGCGCTCATGCGCGGCGAATCCTAGACTCCGGCCCGTGGACCATGCCTTCGGCCGCGGCCCGGCGTTCGCCCTCGGCATGGAGGAGGAGCTGCTCCTCGTCGACCCGGCGACTCGGCGGCTGGCCCCGGTCTGCTCGGAGATCCTCCCGCGGGTCGGCCCCACCGACGGGACGGTGGTGCCCGACGTCTACGAGGCGGCGGTCGAGACCGCGACGCCCGTCTGTGCCAACGCCGCCGAGGGCGCGCAGTCGCTGGCGGGGATGCGGCGCGCGCTCCGCGAGGCCGGCGCGACGCTCATGGGCGGCGGCATCCACCCCGACGCGGCCTTCGGCGACGCGCCGCACGTCGACGCGCCGCGCTACCGCGCGATCGCCGAGCAGATGCGCGGGCTGCTGCGGCGCACGCCGACCTGCGCGCTGCACATCCACGTCGGGATGCCCGACCCCGGGACGGCGATCCGCGCCTTCAACCGGATGCGCGCCCACCTCCCGCTCCTCCAGGGGCTCGCCGCCCACTCGCCGTTCTGGCACGGCATCGACTCGGGCTTCGCCACCGCCCGCGCGCAGATCTTCCGCGGCTACCCGCGCGCCGACGTCCCGCGGGCCTTCGCCGGCTGGGAGGACTACGACACCTCGATGCGCCAGATCGTCGCGGCGGCCGGCGTGCCGGACTACACGTTCCTGTGGTGGGACATCCGGCCGCACCCGCGGCTGGGGACGCTCGAGATCCGCGCCATGGACGGCCAGGCCCGGCTCGACTCGGTCGCCGGCCTCGCGGCGCTCACCCACGCGCTCGTCCTCGACTGCACCTCGGGGCCGGAGGGCGACCCGCCGCCGCGGGAGGTGCTCGTCGAGGGCTCCTTCCGCGCCAGCCGCGACGGGCTCGACGCCCGGATCTTCTACCGCGGGGCGCTGCAGCCGCTGCGCGAGGTCGCCCGGGCCGCGCTCGACATCGCCCGCCCCTACGCCCGCGACGTGGGCGCCGAGGACGCGCTCGAGGGCGTCGAGCGGATCCTGCGCGAGGGCAACGGCGCCGACCGGATGCGCGCCGCCCACGCGCGCGGCGGGATGGAGGGGATGCTCGAGAGCGCGCTGGCGGATTAGGGTTTCGCCCGGCCGGACTTCGCTGGCGCTCGTCCTCTGGGCGACGTCACCTGTACACGAACACCTTCGTCCCCATCCGCAGCCAGTCGTAGATCGACCGGGCGTCGGGGATCGGGACGCGCAGGCAGCCGTGGCTGGCCGGGAACGGCGGGACGGACTCAAAGCCGTGGACCGCGTAGCCGCGGATGAAGTAGGCGGAGTGGACCATGCCCTTGGCGTTGGTCCCCGGGGTCCTGCGGTAGACCCGGAAGGCGCCGACCACCGTCGGCGTCGAGGGCGCGCCCGTGGACGTCGTGTAGGTCCGCACCACGCGGTCGCCGTCGATCAGCGCGAGGACCTGGCCGCGCCCTCGAGCGCGAGGCTGAGCTGCTGCGCGGCCGGAGGAGGCGGCGGCGGAGCGGGCGGTGGGCTCTGGGCGGCCGCCGCGGCCGGGAGAAGTCCCAGTGCCGCCAGGGCACCCGCCGTCATACGCATCGACCTCACGCGGTCCTCCGTTC
>JAUJME010000040.1:9029-10646 GCA_030447005.1 Solirubrobacteraceae bacterium
AGTGCCGCCAGGGCACCCGCCGTCATACGCATCGACCTCACGCGGTCCTCCGTTCTCGCGCCACCACCGCGGCCATCGCCGCCAGGACGAGAGCCGCACTACCGAGGATGACCAGGATGACCAGCCACCAGCGGAGCTCCTTCGTCGCGCCGAAGGCGATCGCGTTGTTGACCGAGTGCAGCGCCATGCCGGGCAGGAGCGAGCCGGTCTTCTGGTAGAGGACGCAGAGGCCCACTCCGAGGAAGACGAGGATCCCGAGCGTCCGGACCGGCGTCCCGGCCACGTGGACGAGACCGAAGATGGTTCCGGCGATCGCCGCGCCCCAGCCGACGCCGATCCGCTCGCGCAGCACGCCGAACAGGAAGCCGCGGAAGAAGAGCTCCTCGCCGATCGGCGCGAGGAAGCCCACCATCAGCGCGAAGGCGACCAGCACGACGACCGACTTCTCGTCCTTGAGGTCGGAGACGAGGTCCTGCTGGGGGCCCGGCCCGACGATCACCGAGTAGATCGCGGCGAAGATGGCGAACGTGACGTAGACGAGCGCCGTCCAGCCGAGCGCCCGCAGCCACGGCGTCGCGCGCACGCCGAAGGTCGACGGCCGGACGGACCCGGCCCAGATCCGCGCGAACAGGACGGCGAACGCGATCGTCACGGCGAACTGGACGACCGCGCCCGAGATCAGCACCGCCGGCGGCGTGTCCTCGGCGGAGACCTCGGTCCCCGTGGCCGAGACGACCCCCCCGATCAGCGCCGCGAAGATCCCCGCGACGACGAAGATCGCGAGCATCGTCGCGAACGGCACCCAGATGGGCACGGCCGCCAGGCCGCGCGGCGGCTCGGACGGGTCCGGGGCCCGCTCGATCCCGTCCGGGAGCTCGGGGTGCAGCGGTGCCGGTCCGGGGTGGGAGAAGGAAGGGGGCGGACTCGACACGGGCCTCGGGAGCAGAGACTACGGCGCGGCGGCCAGCAGCAGGCCCGGCAGCTCGGCCAGCGAGCGGATCACCCGGACGTCCGCGCGCGGCGGCGCGCCAGGCCCGCGCGCGATGAGCACCGGCGTGATCCCCGCCCGGCGCGCGCCCTCGACGTCGGCCTCCGGCAGGTCCCCGACGTGCCACGCAGCGTCCGGCTCCACGCCGGCGAGCGCCAGCGCCCGCGCGAAGATCGCCCCGTCGGGCTTGGCCGAGCCGACCTCCGCCGAGGCGACCGCGCCGTCGAGCAGCGCGACGAGCCCCGTGCGCGCGAGCGCCTCGTGGAGCGAGACGTCCCAGTTGGACGCCACCACGAGCCGCAGCCCGGCCGCGCGCAGCTCGCGCAGCGCCCCGATCGCGTCGGGGTAGGGCTCGAAGCGGATCGCGTCGAGGAGCGCGGGCAGCACGACCTCGGCGGGCGCGTCGATCCCGAGCTCCTCGCGCACGAGCCCGGCGCAGCGCAGCCGCAGCGCCGCCAGACCGGCGGCGTCCGAGCCCTGGTGCAGGTGGTCGCGGTAGTAGGCGATCTCGACCCGGATCGCCCGCTCGGCGTCCTCCGGCGCCACGCCGAGGCGCTCGGCGAGCAGCGGGGCGGGCGGCGCGAAGGTCAGCAGCGTGCCGAGGGCGTCGAGCAGCACGGCCCGCGGCA
>JAUJME010000316.1 GCA_030447005.1 Solirubrobacteraceae bacterium
TCCTTCGCCGTCCCCACCATCGTCGGCGAGCTGCGCCGCCACTTCCGCGACAAGGGCTGGACGATCCGCGTCCCGCGCGAGCTCCAGGAGCTCTCGCTGCGCGTCAACAAGGAGCAGGAGCGCGCCTCCACCGAGCTGGGCCGCCCGCCCACGCCGGCCGAGCTCGCGGCGCGGCTCGACGTGCCCGTCGAGCGGGTGCTCGAGGCGCGCGAGGCGTCGCACGCGATGCGGCCCGTCTCGCTCGACCGCCCGGCGCTGCCCGACGGCGAGGACGACGGCGACACGCTGATCGACCGCTTCGGCTCGGTCGACCTCGGCTACGGCCGCGCGGAGGACGCCGCCACGGTCGACGACCTGCTCAAGCGCCTGCCCGACCGCGAGCGCATGGTGGTCGAGCTCCGCTTCAACGAGGACCTCACGCAGTCGGAGATCGGCGAGCGGATCGGCATCTCGCAGATGCACGTCTCGCGGCTGCTGCGACGCGCACTCTCGGAGCTCAACACGCTGGCCGTCGAGAGCCAGCGCCCGCGGCTCGAGGCCGCGGGCAGCGGGCGCCGTTAGCTCCCCCGCTCGACGAGCCAGCGCAGCCGCCGCAGCGTCTCGACGTTGCGGCGGTCGATGAGCTTGTCCTGAAGCGGGTTGTGCAGCCAGGCCGGCGGACCCTCGACGGGCTCCTCGTGGATCGCGACCTGCGACCCCGAGCCGCTCGGCGTGACCTCGAAGAGCACGTGCGCTATCCCGGTCGGGCGCGCACGGGCCCGGAGCTTGAGCCGGCGCGGGGCGTCGCGCTCGAGCACCGAGGTGCTGTCCTTGATCGTCAGCGGGCCCATCCCCACCGAGTGGTGGAAGCTCGACCCGACGGCGGGCCACTCGGGCTCGACGGAGCGGATCTCCCTGGAGCCGACCACCCAGAACTCGTAGGTCCCGGGGTCGTCGAGGATCTCGAAGACGCGCTCCGGCGGGGCGTCGACATAGGTGCTGGTTCGTGCCATTACCGGCCTGCACTGCCCGGGCCAGGGTGGGCCCAATCCCGCCGGGCGACGGTTAGCGCGCCCGAACGCTGGGGTATTGGCGATGACAGAGACGGAAATGGGATTCGACAGCGCCTCCACCACCGCGGAGAGCTGGACGCCCGGCATGAGCGCACCTCTCAGCTCCGACGTCCACCTCTCCCTGCCGGCCCTCCCCGAGAACGTCGCGCTCGTGCGCCACGTCATGGGGGCGTTCGGCGACATCCTCGGGCTTCCCGAGAAGACGCTTGCCGACATCCGCCTCGCCGTCACGGAGGCGTGCACGAACGTCGTGCGCCACGCCTACGACGAGGAGGGCGGCCCGATGCACGTCGAGGTCCGCCCCTCCGACGACCGCCTCGAGATCGTGATCGCCGACGCCGGCCGCGGCATCGCCCCGAGCACCGACCGCGGGGGCCCGGGCCTCGGGCTGCCGATGATCGCCCAGCTCGCCGACCGGGTCGACATCGACCGGACGGTGCACGCGGGCAGCCGGGTGACCATGTCGTTCAGCCTCCCCGGCGCGGCCGCCGGGTGACCTCCGAGGTGGAACAGGAGCCGTCGAGCTCGGCGCCCCCGACGAGCGTGGCCATCGCCGCCGGCCCGCTCGTGGGCCCCGTCCTGCGCCGCGTGGTGGGCATGCTCGCCGCCCGCGCCGACCTGCCGCTCGACCGGCTCGACGACGCGATCCTCGTCGCGGACCTGATCGCCGCCCGCGCCCCCGCGCACGTGCGCGACGACGAGGTCCGCGTCGCCCTAGAGCCCGGCGAGCGCTCGCTCTCGCTCGTCGTCGGCCCGCTGCGCTCCGGCGGCGGCGACGCCCTCGTGATCGACGCCGCCGTGCCGGGCGTCGGCAACGTCATCGAGCAGCTCGCGGACGAGCTGACCGTCCTGCCCGACGGCGACGACGAGTACCTCCGCGTCCGCCTCACCTACACCGATTAGCCCCATGGCGATCGAGTTCCGCATCGACGACGAGCCCGTCGACTCCACCACGCACGTCGTCTCCGTCACCGGGGAGATCGACCTCTTCACGGCGCCGGAGTTCAAGCAGCGGATCTCCGCCCCGATCGACGCGGGGTGCACGCGGGTCATCGTCGACCTGCTCGGCGTCACCTTCATCGACTCCTCGAGCCTCGGCGTCCTGATCGGCGCCCACAAGCGGCTCAAGCTCCGCGACGGCGGGCTGGTGATCGTCTGCGAGGATCGGGCGATCGTGAACACGTTCAAGATCACCGGGCTGGACGGGGTGTTCGAGATCGTGTCCAGCCGCGCCGACGTCGTCCCGACCCCTTAGGGGGCGCGGCCCGGTGGACACCGGCTTCCCCACCTCCGACGCGCAGAACGACTTCCAGCGCGCGCGGCGGCAGCGGGTGCTCGCCGACCTGGGTCGCCGGCTGCGCCGCGAGCCCGGCGACGTCGCCCTCATCCTCCCGTTCGAGGAGGTCGTCGAGGCGCTCGGCCGCGTCGGCGAGCGCTACCTCGGGCTGCGGACGGTGCCGCTGGACTCCATCGTCGGGACGGTCGACCGCTCGCGCGAGTTCGACCGCTCCTTCCGCCCGCTGTCGGGGCGGGTACGCGGGCGCTGGGAGCGGATCGCCGCCGCGCAGCGCCGCGGCGAGTCGATGCCGCCCGTCTCGCTGTACCGGATCGGCGACCTGCACTTCGTCCGCGACGGCCACCACCGCGTCTCCGTCGCCCGGACGATGGGGCGCGGGGACATCGACGCCTACGTGACCGAGGTCCAGACCCGCCTGGGCATGGCCGGCGACGTGCGGCTCTCCGACCTGCCCCTCAAGGGCCACGAGCGCGTCTTCGCCGAGCGGGTGCCGCTCCCGCCCGAGCAGCGGGCCAGGCTGCGGCTGTCGGACCCGTGGGACTACGCGCTGCTCGCCGAGGGCGTCGAGGCGTGGGGATTCCGCGCCATGCAGGAGCG
>JAUJME010000317.1 GCA_030447005.1 Solirubrobacteraceae bacterium
CCGCCCCGGCACCGGCGTCGGCCTCGCGATCTGCGAGAAGATCGTGACCCGCCACGGGGGCCGGCTGTGGGTCGAGCCCCGTCCGCAGGGCGGCAGCGTCTTCCGCTTCACGCTCCCCGTCTCCCTCCCGGCGCCCGAGGCGCGCAGCGGCCTCGCGCTCGCGGGCTCCTAAGCTCATCGAGTGGGCCAGCGCGACCTAGCCGTCGATCTCGGCACGGCCAACACGCTCGTCTACGAGCGCGGCCGGGGGATCGTCGTGTCCGAGCCGTCCGTGGTGGCGATGGACGCCAACGGCGGCGAGGTCTACGCCGTGGGCCTGGAGGCGCACCGGATGATCGGCCGCACGCCGGCCACCATCTCGGCCACCCGGCCGCTGCGCCACGGGGTGATCGCCGACTTCGAGGTCACCGAGGCGATGCTCCGCTACTTCCTGCGCAAGGCGCACCGCAGCCGCTGGACGCGCCAGCGCGTGGTGATGTGCGTGCCGTCGGGGGTGACCGACGTGGAGACCCGCGCCGTCGAGGAGGCGTGCCTGTCGGCGGGCGCCAAGCAGGTCGCGCTGATCGAGGAGCCGATCGCGGCGGCGATCGGCGAGGGGCTGCCGATCGCCGAGCCGCGCGGGCACATGGTGGTCGACATCGGCGGCGGGACGAGCGAGGTCGCGATCCTCTCGATGGGGGAGATCGCGGTCGAGGCGTCCGTCCGGCTCGGCGGATATGACCTCGACGAGGCGATCATGGCGTACGTCCGGCACGAGCACGGCCTGGCCATCGGCCAGCCGACCGCGGAGGAGGTCAAGCTGACCATCGGCTCGGCGGGCCCCCTCAGGACGGAGCTCTCCGCCCAGATCCGCGGCCGCGAGATGGTCTCCGGGCTCCCGCGCGAGGTCACGCTCGACTCCCGCGACATCCGCGCCGCGCTCGCCGAGCCGGTGCAGGCGATCGTCGACGCGGTCCGCGGCGCCCTCGACCGCACGCCACCCGAGCTCGCGTCGGACATCGTCAGCACGGGGATCCTGCTGGCCGGCGGCGGCGCGCTGCTGCACGGCCTCGCCGACCGGATCAACGACGAGACCGACATGCCGACCTACGTCGCCTCCTCGCCGCTCACCTGCGTCGCGAGCGGTGCCGGGGAGGCGCTCGAGGAGTTCGAGGTCATCGCCCGCCGCCAGGCGCTCAAGCGCCCGAACCGCCACCGCACCAAGTCGTTGCGCTGACGGTGCTCGCGTGAACCTTTCGCGCGGCCGATACGTTCTCTAGACATGGTCAACGCCCACATCGACACGACGCAGGGACTGGACGGCGAGCCGCTCGTCCTCGCGTGCTTCGATCTGGGCGAGGAGGAGCTCGGCGCCTCGGCGCACGCGGTGGCCGCCACCGCCGCCGAGCGCTACCGCAACGCGAGCCTGTCGGCCGACGACGTGCTCGAGCTGCGCGAGCTCACCGCGCTGCGCGACGAGCTCACCGACTCGGCCCTCCGGCCCGGCCTGCGGACCATCGTCCTGCGCCCCGCCCGGCTCAACGCCTTCCGCGACGCGGTCGCCTCCTTCGTCGAGGCTCGCGACGACGCGGAGTGGATCCGCGAGGAGGACCGCAAGCCGCTCGCGCTCGTCCGCGGGCTCCTCTACGGGCTCGAGGACCTCTGCGCGGACGCCATGCGCGCCGCGCTCTTGCCGCCCGCGGCGCGCCCGAGCTAGAGCACCCGCCGCCCTGTGCGAGACTCCGGCGCGCATGCCGGACGCCCGTCTCGCGCTCCTTGCAGCGCTCATCGACGACGCGGGGCTCTTCCCGCCCGCGCGCAAGCCCATGGAGCGCGCGGTGGCCGACCACCGCGCCGCACGGGCCGGCGAGCACGGCTGGCTGCTCGGGCGCTTCCTGTGCCCGGCCTCGCGCCTCGACGAGCTCGCCGCGGCCGGCCCGGGCGGGGACTGGGCGCTCGGCGCGGTGCTCGACGGCGACGACTGGCGGGTGGACCTCGGCCGCGTGGCCGCCTACGCCGGCCCGGGCCGGATCGACGCCGTGGAGGCGCGGCTGCCCGCCGACCCCGAGGCCCTCGCGGCGGCGGCCGCCGGCGACGGGCTCGCCGTCTTCCTCGAGGTGCCGCGCTCGGAGCCGGGCGCGCTCGACGCGGCGCTCGAGCGGATCGCCGCGATCGGTGGCGCCGGGGCGAAGCTCCGCTGCGGCGGGCTGACGCCGGAGGCGTTCCCGGACGACGCGTTCGTGGCGCGGTTCGTGGCCACCTGCCGACGCCTCGGGCTCGCGTTCAAGGCGACCGCCGGGCTGCACCACCCGTTCCGCACGCGCGACGAGGAGATCGGCGTCCTTCAGCACGGGTTCGTCAACCTGCTCGCCGCCGCCGGCGCGCCCGCGGGCACGTCGGGCGACGAGCTGCTCGCGATCGTCGGCGAGCGAGATGCCGCGGCGTTCTCGCTCGCCCCCGGCGGCCTGGGCTGGCGCGACCGCCCGGCCGACCCCGCGGAGGCCCGCCGCCGCTTCACCGCGTTCGGCAGCTGCAGCTTCTCCGAGCCGGCCGGCGACCTGCTCGCCGCCGGCGCCCTGCCCGCCCTCGCGCGTGCCTGACGGCGGCTTCGGCATCGCCAACCTCCCCTACGGCGTCGTGCGCCGTGCGGGAGAGGCGCCTCGGCCCGCGGCGCGGCTGGGCGACGCGGCGATCGACCTGCGGGCGCTCGGCCTCGAGGTCCCGGCCGGCGTCCTCGACGCCCCGACGCTCAACCCGCTGATCGCGCTCGGCCACGACGGCTGGGCGTCGGTGCGCGAGCAGCTGACCGCCGCGGTGCGCGAGGGCCGCCACGAGGCGGCGGCCACGCCGCTCGAGCAGGTCGAGACGCTGCTGCCGATCGCGGTGGGCGACTACGTCGACTTCTACGCGTCGATCGAGCACGCCTCGAACCTCGGCCGCATGTTCCGCCCGGACTCCGA
>JAUJME010000002.1 GCA_030447005.1 Solirubrobacteraceae bacterium
CTCTTCTCCAACCGCTAGTCGCGGGGTGCACGAGCTCGACCTGCTGCCGGTCGGCAGCGGGAAGCGGTCGGGTGACGCGCTCGCGCTGCGCTTCACCCGGCCCGACACGGGCGAGCTCGCCCACGTCACGATCGACGCGGGCTACCACGCCGAGGGGGCGGTCCTGGTCGAGCACGTCCGCCGCCGGCACGGGACGAACCGGCTCGACCTCGCGATCGTCACCCATCCCGACCAGGACCACATCGAGGGGATGCAGACCGTCCTGCGCGAGCTCGAGGTCGAGACGCTGTGGATCCACCGGCTCCACGACCACGCGCCCCGCCACCCCGGCGGGCGGCTGCCGATGGCGCGCGCCGTCCGGGACGTCGTGACGCTCGCCGAGCGGCGGGGGACGACCGTGGTCGAGCCGTGGGCGGGAATGGAGGCCTTCGGCGGCGCGCTCCGCGTGCTGGGGCCCGACCCGGCCTTCTACCGGGTGCTCGTCGAGGAGGAGGTCCACGTCGGGGACCCGCGCCGGCCCGTCCCGCCGCTCCGGCTGCTGCGCGAGCTCTGGGAGCAGGTCACGTGGCGGCTGCCGTGGGAGGTCCCGTTCGACGACTACGAGGGCACCACGCCGCGCAACGACTCGTCCGTGGTCCTGGCGCTCGACCTCCCCGGCTTCCGGGCGCTGCTGCCGGCCGACGCCGGCGTTCCGGCGCTCCACCGGGCGCTCGACGTGCTCGACGGCTCCGGGTTGCCGCCGCGCGACCTCGATCTCGTGCTGGTCGCCCACCACGGCTCCAAGCACAACGCCTCGAGCGAGCTGCTCGACCGGATGCTCGGGCCGATCGGGACCGCCGCGCCCGGGCCGGCGTTCGTCAGCGCCGCCGAGGGATCGCCGTTCCACCCCTCCAAGCGGGTCGTCCGCGCCTACGAGCGCCGCGGGCGGACCGTGTCGGTGACCGCCGGCCGCCTGCTGCGCCACGCGGCGCCCTGACGGGTCAGGCGGCGGGGGTCCGCCCGGCCTCGAGCCGAGCGACGAGCTCGTCGAGGCGGAGCTCCTCGAGGCCGTGGCCGACCGCCTCGAGCTCGCCGGCGCAGAACTCGATCAGCGTCCGGCCCTCCTGGCAGAGCTCGAGGGTCTCGCGCAGGCCGGACTCGCCGGAGTCCAGCCGGCGGATGATCGCCTCGATCCGGGCGCAGGCCGTCTCGTAGGTCAGCTCGGGGGTCGGCTCGCTCATCTGGCTCTAGAACAAGGGTAGGTCGGCGCCCGGCGGAGCGCGGCGGACCTCGACGCGGCCGTCGTGGAGCCGCACCACGAGCTCGTCGTGCTCCCCTGCGGCGGCCGCCGAGGTGACCGGCTCGCCCGCCGGCGACTCGACCAGGGCGTAGCCGCGCTCGAGCGTGCGCTGCGGGTCGTGGGCGGCGAGGAGGCGGGCGAGGCGGTCGAGATCCTGCCCGCGCCGCGCCGTCAGGGCGCTCGCCTCGGCGCGGCGGGCGACGGTCTGGAGGCGGGCCTGCGCGCGGGCGCGCTCGTCGCCGACGATCCTCCGGGTGCTCGCCCGCAGCTCGCGCGTCTGCTGGTGCAGCCGCGCGCGGTGGCGGCCGACGTGGTGGGCGGGCGCGCGCGAGAGCTGCGCCAGCGTCCGCGCTCGAGAGACGATCGCCCGCTTGCCCTGCGCCTCCAGGCGGGCGCCGAACCCGAGCAGCTGCTCGCGCCCTGCGGCGCAATCGACCGGCACCGCGGCCTCGGCGGCGTGCGTCGGCGTCGAGCAGGCGACCGCGGCGACGTCGTCGATGAGCGTGCGGTCCGTGTGGTGGCCGACCGAGGCGATGACGGGGACGCGGAGCATCGCCACCGTCCGGCACAGCGTCTCGTCGCAGAAGGCGAACAGGTCGGCCAGCGATCCGCCGCCGCGCGCGACGACGATGACCTCGACCGCCTCGCAGGCGGCGAGATCCTGGAGCGCGCGGGTGATCGCGGGTGCGGCGTGGCGGTCCTGCACGGGGGCGAACGCCCAGACGACGCGGCCCGCCCACCCGCGCCGGCGCAGCCCGGCGAGGACGTCGTCGCGGGCCTTGCCGCCCTCGCCGGTCACCACGCCGATCGTGCGCGGGAGCGCCGGGATGGCCAGCCGCTTCTGTGGCTCGAGCAGCCCCTCGGCGGCCAGCGTGCGCCGCAGCCGCTCGAGCTGGGCCAGCAGGTCGCCCTCCCCGGCCACGCGCAGGGCCGTGACCGCGAAGGAGAACGACGGCGAAGAGGTGCGCGAGCCGGGATAGAAGTCACAGCCGCCGGCCGCCACCACCTGCACGCCGTCGCCGATCCCCTCGCCGAGGCCGAGCGCGTCGAAGTCCTTGCGCCACATGGAGCACGGCAGCGCGCCGTCGGCGTCGCGCAGCTCGAACCAGACCTTCGCCCGACCCGCCTTCAGCCCCCAGATCTCGCCGAAGACCTGGACGCGCGTGAAGGTGCGCAGGCGGTCGCGCAGGCGCGCCGCGTAGTCGCCGACGGGCCACGGGCCGGTCAGCGAGGAGCCCGGGATGCCGTCGGGTCGCGCCGCGCCGCTCATGGGTCAGCCAGCGTACCGGCGCCCCCGGGCGGCTCGGCGGCTGCGGCACACTTCCGGCACAGATGCAGAGAGACCTCGAGGCCCTGCTGCTGACCCTCGCGCGCTCCCGCCACTTCGCGGACCGGATGGGCCCGCTCCTCCAGGCGCTGCTCCTCGCCCAGCTCCTCGCCGGCGGCGGCCACGCCGGCCCTCCGCACCCTGCTGTCCGGGCTCCGCGCCACGTCCGCGCCAAGCGCCACCGTTTGCCGCACCGCGACTCGCTGTCGGGCCGGCGGCCGCGCGGCTGAGCTACGCGGTCGCCGCGGTCCGCACGAGCGCCTGCGCGAGCAGGGGGCCGGCGACCGGCGACGCCGGCGACTCGGGGTGCCACTGGACGCCGAGGGCGAACCGGCGCGACGGCACGTCGATCGACTCGACGACGCCGTCGGGGCTGACCGCCGTCGGCCGCACGCCGCGGCCGAGCCGGCGGACCGCCTGGTGATGGGCGCCGCCGACCGCCGCGCCCCGGCCGATGATGGCGCGCAGCGGGCTGCCATTGCCCGTGCGGATGGGGTGGGACTCCTCGGTCGGATGGGCGATCGAGCTCGAGTCGATGTCCTGCCACAGCGATCCGCCGAGCGCGACGTTGAGCAGCTGGCTGCCGCGGCAGACGCCGACGATCGGGAGGTCGTCGGCGAGCGCCTGGCGGATGAGTCCCAGGTCGCGCCGGTCGCGCTCGAGGTCGGCGCGGTGGACGAGCGGCGAGAGCGCCTCGCCGTAGAGCTGCGGGTGCAGGTCGTGCGTGCTGCCGCTGAGCACGAAGGCGTCGGCCCCCGCCAGCGAGAGGCCGGCCTGCGCCGGATCGAGCACCGTGACGTCGCCGCCGGCCGCCTCGAGCCAGCGCTCGCAGGTGTCGGGGGCGCCATCGGCGACCAGCAGCGCGACGCGCGGGCGGCTCCCGCCGGCCGTGTCGCGCATCGCCGCGGCGAAGGCGCGGCGCGCCCGCGAGAGGCGCTTGCGGGCGGTCGCCTCCCCGACGGCCAGCAGGTCGGCGATCTCGCGGTGGGTCAGGCCCGCCTGGAAGCGGAGGAGCAGCAGCAGCCGCTCGTGGGCGCTCAGCCGCGCGAGCGCCTCGCGGGTGTGCAGCGCCGTATCGGGGTCGGCGCCGGCCGCCGCGTCGAGCGCCTCGTCGAGGGGCGCCGCGCCCCGGATGCGCCGGCGGCGCAGCTCGTCGAGCCCGAGGTTGGTGGCCGTCCGGTTCAGCCAGGCGCGCAGGTGGTCGTCGGAGGCGTCGCGCGGCGCGCTCGACCAGGTCCGGGCCAGCGCTTCCTGGCAGAGGTCCTCGGCGGCGTGCTCGTCGCCGAGCATCCGGCCGAGGCGGCGCCTGAGCGGGCCGGCCTGCTCCTCGACGAGCGCCTCGAACGTCATGCCGGGAATCCTCTCAGCCATGGTCAGCCACGCCGGGTGAGCGCGACGCCGGCGAGACACAGCGCGCCGCCGGCCACCGCGATGAACGGAGGGGTCTCGGCGAGCAGCGCCCACCCGAGCAGCACGGCGAGGGGCGGGACGAGGTAGGTCAGGGCGCCCATCCGCCCGGCGGTCGTCCGCGAGAGCGCGTACGCCCAGGTCGTGAAGGCGATCGCCGTCGGGAAGACGCCGAGGTAGGCCATCCAGGCCACCGCGCCGGCGCCGGCCGAGCCGAGCTCCTCGAGCAGGCGCGGGGCGAACGGCAGGCACGCGGCGGTCCCCACCAGGCAGGCGACGAAGGTGACGTCGAGCGGCGAGTGACGGGCGAGCGCGGGCTTCTGGGCCACCACGCCCGCCGCGTAGAGGACCGCCGCGATCAGGCAGAGCGCCGCGCCCCAGCTCGCCTCGGTGCCGCGCGACCGGGTGGCGAGGCCGATCACGATCGCGCCGGCGAACGCGACCGCGAGCCCGAGCACGAGGCTGCGTGGGAAGCCCTCGCGCAGCACGACGCCGGCCAGCAGCGCGATGAGGATGGGCCCGACGTTGACGAGCATCGCGGCGGTGCCCGCGTCGACGCGCTGCTCGCCCTCGTTGAGCACCACGTTGTAGGCGCCGAACCACAGCAGCCCGCAGAGCGCCACCGCCCCGAGGTCGCGCCGCGAGAAGCGGCCGATCGAGAGCGGGCCGCGACGGAGCACGAGGAGGAGGCCGAGGACGACCGAGGCGATCACGAGCCGCCCGAGCGCGAGCGGCCCGCCGCCGAGATCCTCGCCGGCGGCGCGGATGCCGACGAACGCCGAGGCCCACAGCACGACGGTGGTCACGCCGGCCAGCAACGCCGGTACGTGCTCGGGGACCGGCAGGACGCGCCGGCTGGGGCGCTCGGCGGGGAGGACGGTCGCGCTCATGCCCGTTCAACGCACGGGCGGCGGCGGATGTGACCGGACGGGCGCCGACAGGCAGACTCCCCGCATGCTGATCCGCGAGGCCGCGCCCGGTGACTGGCCCGTGATCTGGCCGATCCTCCGGGCGATCGTCGCCGCCGGCGAGACCTTCGCCTACGACACGGGCATGGACGAGGCGAGCGCCCGGGCCACCTGGATGGTCGGCGCGCCGGGGCGGACCGTCGTCGCGGCGGGCGACGACGGCGCCGTGCTCGGCACGGCGAACATGTACGCCAACCGCGGCGGCCCCGGCGCGCACGTCGCCAGCGCGAGCTTCATGGTCGCCCCCCGGCACGAGGGCCGCGGAGTCGGCCGGGCGCTCGTCGAGGACGCCCTCGCGTGGGCGCGCGGCAAGGGCTTCCGCGCCATGCAGTTCAACGCCGTCGCCGCGAGCAACCTACGCGCCGTGGGCCTGTACGAGTCGCTCGGCTTCGAGATCGTCGGCACCGTCCCCGAGGGCTTCCGCCATCCCGAGGAGGGCTACGTCGGCCTGCACGTCATGTACCGGCGGCTGTGAAGCCGCGGCGCTACGCCTTGCGCCCGCCCACGAACTGGGTGAGCCCGGCGATCCGCCGCCGCACCGGGTCGAAGCCGCGGTCCTCGAGCGCCTCCACCACCTCGTCGCGCTCGAACATGTGCTGGCCCGTCCGCGCGCCGACCCACCCGTCCCAGGTCCGGGCCGGCGGTGTGCGGGTGCGGCACGAGGTCAACAGCGCGATGCGCCCGCCGGGCGTGAGGACGCGGGCCATCTCGTCGAGCGCCGTCCAGGGCTCGGCCACCATGTGCAGCGCCGCGAAGCAGCAGACCGCGTCGAAGGACGCGTCGCGGAAGGGGAGACGGACGGCGTCGCCGCGGACGTAGGCGACGCCCTCCTCGGGCCGGGTGTCGCGGACCGCCCGAGAGAGCATGGTTGCCGAGGCGTCGATCCCGACCGCCAGCCCGGCAGGCCCGACCAGCCGCGCGAACTCGCGCGTGAAGTTCCCCGGGCCGCAGCCGACGTCGAGGACGCCGTCGCCCGGCTCCAAGCCGAGCAGCAGCCGGGCGATCCTGCGCTCCTCCGCCATCCCCGGCCCGAGCGGCCCCTTGGCGATGCGGCCGAGCGCCGGGCGCCACCAGCGCTCATAGACGGCGGGGACCGCGGAGGAGAACATCAGCCGCTGGGCCCGGCCCGAGTCGCGCGGGCGCACGCCGGAGCCGAGCAGGTCGAGGTAGCCGTCGGTGACCTCCGCCGATCCGGGCCGCCGGGCGGGGTCGAGCAGGCCGATCACGCGCTCCAGGGCCGCCGGGAGCGCGAGTGAGCTCACGCCAGGTCGCGCTCTGAGCGGTCGCGGCGCGGCGGGTGCGCGAGCTTGTGCGGCTGCGCCGTCTCGTCGACGCTGCCCAGCGGGCGCACCCCGTCCTGCCCCGGGTCGCCGCGGACCTCGCCGGTGAACCCGAGGCGCTCGAGGCGCGCGATCTCCTGCTCGCCCATCACCCGCGCGGGGTCCTCGGCGGGCAGGTCGCGGATGAGCGCGCGGATGCGGTTGCGCAGCTGGAGCGCGAAGTGCGGGGTCGAGCCGCCCATGAGCTGGCGGACGTCGTCGACGGTGACCTGGTGGCCAGGGCGCAGGCGCTCGGGCTGCTCGGCTTGGGCCATGGGCTAGTTCGCGGGGGAGCGGTCGACGGGCTGGATCTCGAGCAGGGCGTCGATGCGCGACTGGACATCCACGGAGATCGCGGACTCGTCGCCTATCAGCCAGCCGTGATTGTAGACCCCGCGGACCGGGTCCTTGTCGTAGCCCGGCTGGACGTCGAGCAGGTACTGCTCGACCACCTTGTCGAGCGCGCCCGGCTTGGAGACCAGCAGGAGCGGACCGTAGGTGCCGGCGGCCGACAGGGGCGCGGCGGCGGCCGCGTCGGCGGGGCGCTCGGGCGACGCGAAGACGAACCCGTGGCCGGGATCGGCGACCCGCCAGCCGAAGTTCGGGTCGGCCGGCGACTCGGCGCGGGTCGGCCAGGTCGCGAACTCGACGGCGGCGGCGATCGGGTCGCGGCCGGTGATGCGGGTGACCCGGCCCAGCCGGCCGAGCTGCGTGGCCACCGCCTTGGGGATGGCGGACTCGGCGCCCAACAGGTAGATGCGCGGCTTGCCGTGGTCGCGGATCGCCGCCCGCGTCTCCTCGGGGATCTTCTCCCCGTCGACCCACAGCACCGGCGTCCCGGACTTCGCCGCGTACCCCGCCGCCGGCATGGCGAGCGCCGGCTCGCCGGCGTCGGCGACGAGGACGCTCGAGCCCGGCTTGCCGCCCGCCGCCGCGGTGTGGAGGCGGTCGATCGCTCGCGCCTGGGCCGCGTAGCCGGCGCCCGCGAGGTCCCGCGCCTTCAGGCCGTCGGGCTTCGGCGCGTTGCCGACCCGCAGGACCTGCGCGCCGCCGGCCTTCCCGGCCCCGGTCGGCTCGAGCGCGTCGAGCGCCGCCTGGGTGACGGGCGGGAACTCGTCGCCGTCGGTGAAGAGGATCGGGGCGCGGAGCGGGCGGCTCATGAGCTGGGCGGCGGAGATGGCGGCCCGCCAGTCGTTGCGGTCGACCAGGGTGACCGCCGCCGGGCGCGTCTCGCGCGAGCGCGCGGGGAAGACGGCCTGGGCGACCCCGGCGGCGTTCACCACCGCGTCCGCGCCGCCCATGCGGGTCGTGTTCTTGGTCGCGAAGGCCGGGAAGCCCAGGCCCTCGACCGCCTCGGGCTCCTCGGCGCTGCCGCCGAGGACGGGCGCGGCGCGCTGCGGGCGGTCGCCGTCGCCGCCGCCGCCGGACCCGCCGCAGGAGGCCAGCAGGAGGGCGGCTGCGAGGAGGGCGAGAAGGCGGAGCGGGGAGGGGAGGGTCATCTGGGAGCGAGGCTACCGGCCGCGCCGGAAACCTCAGGCGTTCGGCGGGGGACATAAGGGCTGACGACGTTCCGCGTCGACTATCGGTACATTGCACCCCATCGCCGAGGCACCGGACCGAATCCGGTGCACGGGGGACCCAGGTTGTTTGGGGCGAATCACGCTCAGTGCAGCGTGAGGCGCGAGCTCTTTCAGCGCCAGCCCGTCAGCTAACCCCGTAGGCAGACGAAAGAGGTCGATTGCTTTGCGGGCTCGGAGCCTGGTCGTTTCCCTATTGGTGTTCCCCTGCCTTGCCACGGCCGCGGAGGCCCAAACCGGGCCGTCCAACGGCGGCGCGCAATATGGCGCGCAGGACAAGCCTCAGCCCCAGGCCCCCGCGCAGCCCGGCGGCGCGCAGCCCGGCCAGCCCGGCACGGCGCCCGTCCCCGGCTCGCTGACGCCGGTCGTCCCCGGCACCAAGGCCAGGCTGCTGCCCGACGGCACCGCCGCCGCTCCCGCGGCCGCCCCGCTGCCCGTCCAGCAGGCGATCTGGGCCGCCAACCGGATCCAGACCAAGCCGTACCGCTACGGCGGTGGCCATGGGAAGGTCGAGGACTCGGGCTACGACTGCTCCGGCACCATCTCCTATGCCCTCCACCACGCCGGCCTGCTCAAGACGCCGCTGGACTCCTCGAGTTTCATGTCCTGGGGCCAGGCCGGCCGCGGCGCCTGGATCACCGTCTACACGAACCCGGGCCACGCCTACGTGGTGATCGCCGGGCTCCGTCTCGACACGAGCGCCGCCTACGTCCGTAGCTCCCGCCGCACGCGCCGCTCCGCCCGCGCCTCCGAGCGCGGGCCGCGCTGGCGCCCCTCGGCGCGCCCCTCGCGGGGCTTCCGGGCGCGCCACCCCCTCGGTCTCTAGCTCTCGGGTGTCCAGGCCTGCTCGCCGGGTAGGTCGGCGAGTAGGCTGGACCCCAGGACCCTGATCGAGGAGGAAGCCGTGCCAGGTCTCGGAGGACGAATGTCAGTCGTCTTCAAGTCGAAGATCAACAAGCTGCTCGACAAGGCCGAGGACCCCTCGGAGACCCTCGAGTACTCTTACGCGAAGCAGGTCGAGCTGCTGCAGAACGTCAAGAAGGGCATCGCCGATGTCGTGACGTCCAAGAAGCGGCTCCAGATGCAGGCGCAGAAGCTCCAGCAGCAGGTCGTCAAGCTCGACACCCAGGCGCGCCAGGCGCTCGCGCAGGGCAACGAGGAGCTCGCCCGCACGGCGCTCGAGCGCAAGCAGTTCGCCCAGACCGAGCTGCAGACCCTCGACCAGCAGGTCGCCGAGCTCGAGAACCAGCAGCAGCAGCTCATCGACAAGGAGCAGAAGCTCCGCGGCAAGATCGACCAGTTCCGCACCAAGAAGGAGGTCATCAAGGCGCAGTACTCCGCCGCCGAGGCCTCCGTGAAGATCTCTGAGGCCGCCACGGGGGTCGGCGAAGAGATGGCCGACGTGGGGCTCGCGATGCAGCGCGCGCAGGACAAGACCGAATCGATGCGGGCCCGCGCGGGCGCGATGGAGGAGCTCGAGGCCGCCGGTGCCTTCGACGACAACCTCGCGCTCGGCTCCGGAGAGGACGACATCGACCGCCAGCTGCGCGAGCTGACCTCGGGCAGCCAGGTCGACGACGACCTCGCGAAGATGAAGGCCGAGCTCGGCCAGGGATCGGCGCCGCAGCCGGCCGGCGAGCTGGGTGCGGGCGAGGCCGCCCCGGGCCAGGAGAAGCCGGCGTGATCGTCCGCATCGCCACCGAGGACCAGTACCGCCTGCCCGACGAGGACGCCCAGCGCCTCAACGACCTCGACAACGAGGCCGTCGCCGCCGTGGAGGCGGGCGACGAGGAGCGCTTCCACGAGCTCTTCGACCAGATGCTCGAGCTCGTGCGCTCCGACGGCGAGCGGCTCGAGGAGGACGACCTCGAGGGCTCCGACGTGATCATCCCGCCGCCCGACGTCTCCTTCGACGAGGCGAAGAACGAGTTCACGGGCGAGGGCCTGATCCCGGACTGAGGATGCCCGTCCTGAGTGCGGCGGACGTCGAGGCCGCCGCGCGCCGCCTGGCGGGCGTCGCGCACCGCACGCCCGTGCTGCGCTCGCGCGCGCTCGACGAGCGCACGGCCGCGGCGGTCGTCCACCTCAAGGCCGAGCCCTACCAGCGCACGGGGTCCTTCAAGTTCCGCGGCGCCTACAACGCGGTCAGCTCGCTGGGCGAGGAGGCGCGGCGGGGCGGCGTCGGGGCGGTCTCCTCCGGCAACCACGCGCAGGCGGTCGCGCTCGCCGCCCGGCTGCACGGCGCGCCGGCGACGATCCTCATGCCCGAGGACGCGCCGGCCTCCAAGCTCGCCGCCACCCGCGGCTACGGCGCCGAGGTGGTCACGTACGACCGCTACGCGGAGGACCGCGAGGACGGCTTCGCGGCGCTCTGCGCCGAGCGCCGCCTCAGCCCGGTGCACCCCTACGACGATCCCGCGGTGATGGCGGGCCAGGGGACGGTCGCGCTCGAGTTGCTCGAGGACGCCGGCGAGCTCGACGTCCTCGTCGTCTGCCTGGGCGGCGGCGGGCTGCTGTCGGGCTGCGCGACCCTGGCCAAGGCGCGGCTGCCGGGCATCCGCGTGGTCGGCGTCGAGCCGGAGGCGGGCGACGACTTCCGCCGCTCGATGGCCGCGGGCGAGCGCGTCCGGGTCCCCGTGCCGCGCACGATCGCCGACGGCCAGGCCGTCCCCATGCCGGGGGAGCTGACCTTCCCGGTCGTCCAGGAGCTCGTCGACGAGGTGGTGACGGTCTCCGACGACGAGATCCGCGCGGCGATGCGCCTGCTGTTCGAGCGGATGAAGATCGTGGTGGAGCCGAGCGGGGCGAGCGGGCTCGCAGCGCTGCTGGCGGGACGGGTGGAGGGCTCGGCGGGGGCGCGCGTCGGGGTGACGCTGTCGGGCGGCAACGTCGACCCGGAGCGCTTCGGCCGGGTCGTCGCCGGCGGGACCTAGATCGGGATCCCCCAGAGCGGGAACCAGCGCTCGAGCTCGGGTTCGACCGGCAGCTCGACGCCGATCTGCGCGCGCAGCCGCAGCTCGCGCTCGTTGTCGCGCTGCTGCTCGCCGCCGCTCGGGACGAAGGGGTAGAACGCGCCCCGCTTGTAGTTGTAGATCCAGTAGACGGGCTTGCCGGCCTCGTCGCGGAAGGCGAACACGGCGGCCAGCAGGCGGTCGCCGTAGCCGCCGGCCTCGAGCGCGGTGGAGACGGCGTTGATCCCGACCACCACGTCCTCGAAGTCGCGGTCGGCGAGGACCATCCAGCGGTAGCCGAAGGAGTCGTCCTCGCGCGTGACGGCCGTGCCCGTCTCCTCGCCCGTCCCGCGCACGACCTCCTCCATGTCGCGCACGATCTGGTCGAAGTCGGCGGTCGCCAGCGGCTGGAAGACGATCCCCGCCTTGCCCGAGCTCTTCAGGCCGAGCTCGAGCTCGAGGGTCACCGCCGCGGTGCTCATGGCGAAGACGCGATCGGTCGGCACCGGCTGCTTGAGCTTGCGCCGGCCCGTGATGACGTCGAAGAGGCCCATGCCTCCAGCCTACGCGGTGATCCCGCCCTGGAGCTGGGTCTCGAGCCGCTGGAGGGCGGCGATCCGCTTCTCCATCGGCGGGTGCGTGGAGAACAGGCTGCCGATCGCCTTGCCCGCACCGGGCGGGAAGATGTAGAAGGCGGCCAGCTCGCCCTGCGCCCGCAGGTCCTGCGCCGGGATCTGCTGCATGCCGCCCGAGATCTTCACGAGCGCCGAGGCCAGCGCGCTCGGGCGGCCGGTGATGACCGAGGCGCCGCGGTCGGCGGCGAACTCGCGGTAGCGCGAGAGCGCCTGCATGAGGAAGAACGAGACGACGTAGACCACGAAGGAGACGAGGAAGAGCACGAGCACGCTCGGGTTGTCGTCGTCGTCGCCGGAGTGGCCGCCGCCGAAGAACAGGCCGAACTGCATGATGTAGGCGGCGATCGTGGCGAAGAACGACGCGAGCGTCATCACGAGCACGTCGCGGTTCTGCACGTGGGTGAGCTCATGGGCCATGACGCCCTCGAGCTCGGCGGGGGAGAGGAGCTCGATGATCCCCGTCGTCGCGCAGACGGTGGCCGACTTGGGAGAGCGGCCGAGGGCGAACGCGTTGGGCATCCGCGTGTTGGCGATGGCGACCTTCGGCTTGGGCAGGTCGGCCTGCACGCAGAGGCGATCGATCATCGCGTGGAACTCCGGCGCCTCCTGCGGGGAGACCTCGCGGGCGCCCATCGCGCGCAGTGCGAGCTTGTCGGAGCCGAAGAGCTGGAAGACGGCCAGGCCGCCGGCGATGAGCGCCACGGTGACGCCGTTGACGCCCGCTCCGAGCATCGCCACGACGAGGGCGACGTAGAGCAGGCCGAGCAGGAACATCACGAACGTCATCCGGAGCTGGAGGCCGGTGTCGCGTCCGAAGGAGGTGGGTCGAGGCATGGTCCCTACATTCTCGCAGGCGGCCGCCGGGCTTTAGCGGGATTTAGCTTGCTCGGCCGTCGCTCCCGGGGGCGGGTTTCCTCCTGCAAAGCCGCAAGATCCGTTGCAGGCGCCATAAGGCGGGCCGGTTGGGCAGGAGGCGCGAAGTGCGTCGTTAGAGTGGCGCGCCGCATGCGGTTGAGGCTTCTCCTCGCGACGCTCGTGGTCCCGCTCGCCCTGTGGGCGCTGCTGCCCCTCGGTTCGAGCGCCGCCCCCAACCGGCAGGCGGAGATCTCCAGGAAGATCGACGCCAAGCGCTCGGCGATCGACAAGCGCAAGGGGCGCGAGCGCGTCCTCTCCTCGACGATCGCCGGCTACTCGCGCCGCATCGGCCGGCTCCAGGGCGACATCTCGGTCCTCCAGGCCCGCCAGGCCAGGATCCAGGGCGACCTCGACGCCAAGCGCGCCGAGCTGGCGCGGATCCAGGCCCGGCTGCGCGCCGAGCGCGCGCGGCTCGTGCGCCTGCGCGCCCGGCTCGCCGAGGCCCGGGCGGCGCTCTCCGAGCGGCTCGTCGCGCTCTTCAAGGCCGACAAGCCCGACGTGGTGACCGTCGTGCTCGAGGCCGAGGGCTTCGCCGACCTGCTCTCGCGCACCGAGTTCATGCAGCGGGTCTCCGAGCAGGACGCCCGCATCCTCGACGTCGTGCGCAAGGCCAAGGCCGAGGCGACCGCGACCGCCGCGCGCCTCGACCGCCTCGAGGAGCGAGGCCAGAAGGTCGCCGCGGTGATCATGGCCCGCCGCGACGAGGTCGCCGCCGTCAAGGGGGAGCTGGTCGAGCGCCGCGACGCCTACGCCGCCGTGCGCTCCGACAAGCAGTCCTCGCTCGTCGCCGTGCGCGAGCGGCGCCAGGATCTCGAGGGCGACCTGGCCTCCCTCGAGAAGGAGCAGGCGAAGATCCAGGCCGCCCTGCAGGCCGCCTCCGGCGGGCCGTCCGCCGGGCCGATCCGCCAGGGCTCGGGCGCCCTCATCTATCCCGTCAACGGGCCGATCGTCTCGCCGTTCGGCCCGCGCTGGGGCCGCCTGCACGCGGGCATCGACATCGCCGTTCCCGCCGGCACGCCGATCCGGGCCGCCGACTCCGGCAAGGTCGTCCTCCTCGGGTGGACGGGCGGCTACGGCAACTACACCTGCATCTCCCACGGCGCGCTCTCGACGTGCTACGCGCACCAGTCACGCTACGCGACCTCGCAGGGGGCCAACGTGAGCAAGGGGCAGGTCATCGGCTACATCGGCTGCACCGGGAGCTGCTTCGGCGACCACCTGCACTTCGAGACGCGCGTGAACGGGTCCCCGGTGGATCCGATGGGCTACCTGTAGGGGCGGTTCCTCCGGTTGTCGGGCGCCGAGTGGCACGTTGACCGTGGCATGCGCCGTCAACGTCACCCTCGCGGAGAAAGGGTGCGCGAGAGGCACGTTGCCGGCGCTCGGCGGGCGAGGTGCCCTCCCTCACCAGCCGCAGTTGACGTTCAGGCCGCCGCCCCCGCCCACCACGCCCGCACCGCCGCGGCGATCTCCCCCGGCGCGTCCTCCTGGATGAAGTGCCCCGCGCCCCGCAGCGGGTGCACGAGCGCGCGCGGCAGCTCGCCCGCCAGCCGGTCGCGATCGGCGGCGGAGAACACGGGGTCCCGATCGCCCCAGGGCAGCAGCGCCGGCCGGTCGCGCAGCGCGCGCAGCGCCGTCGCCGCCTCGCCTTCGAGGAAGTCGCTCGCCCCGGTCACCTCGCGCGCGAGCATCCACGTCGGCCGGCGCGAGCGGGCGGTCGGGAACGGGCGGGTGTAGTGGTCGAGCACCGCGCCGGCGGGCCGCCGCTGCCGCGCGCCGAGGCGCATCGCCACCTCGGTGAACGCGTTGAGGCGCTCGACGACGTAGCGCCCCGGGATCCCGCCGATGACGTGCGCCCACACGAACGCCGGCGGACGGTGGCGCATCGACCAGGCCCACGTGTTGCCCAGCACCAGCCCGGCGACGCGGCCCGGATCCCGGCCCGCCGCGGCGAGCCCGATCGGCCCGCCCCAGTCCTGGCCCATCAGCACGTAGCGGTCGAGGTCGAGCCGCTCGATCAGCCCGGCCAGGATCCGGGCGTGCTCGGCGGCGCGGAACCCGAAGCCCTCCGGCGCGCGCGAGAGGCCGAATCCCGGCAGGTCGACCGCCACGCAGCGGAACTCCCCCCGCAGCTCGCGGATGATGTCGCGGTAGAGGAACGACCACGTCGGGTTGCCGTGGACCATGAGGATCGCGGGGCCGGCGCCCTCGTCGACGTGGTGCAGGCTCGCGCCGCCGACCTCGGTCCAGCGGTCGGCGAACGGGTAGAGCTCGTCGCTCACCCACTCGGGCCTGTGGCGCTCGTACACGCGCCCCGACGTACCCCGCGACGATCGGCCGGAAGCCTCAGCGGAGCTGTGCCGCGGCGTCGGCGGCCAGCGCGATCGCGAGGTCGCGATGCGCGCGGCCGTGCACCGAGCCGTAGGCGACGAGCCCTTCCCGGGTGATCGCAGCGATCACGTGGCCGCTGTTCGGTCCACCGCGTCCGCCGGTGAACTCGAAGATGCGCACGGTCGAACCGGGGATCGTCGCGTCCCGCCGGCGGGTCGCGGGGGCCCGGAACCACGGCGAAGGCTCCGCGCAGGATCTCCCGGTCGAACACATCGGCCGTGCCCACGCCCATCACCCAGTGGACGTAGCCGCGATTGTCGCCGTTGTTGAAGGAGAGCTCGTAGAGCTCCGGGGAGTAGACGTTCGGCGCCCGCAGCCACCGGTCCGTCTCGGTGTCGCCGGTCGTGACGAAGCCGCTGGCGGGATAACGGCGTGGGCAGACGGGCGGCACCCGGAGGCGGCGCACCTGGCGGCAGGCCTCGCGGACCTCGCCGGGAGTGCCGGACCTGAGCTCGACGCTGCTGACCGGAACGGATGGCAGCGGCGCCGGCGCGGGACGGCGGTCGCCGGAACCGCACCCCGCGAGGACCGACAGGAGCAGCACCGGATACCGCGCCACGCGCTCAGCCCTCCTCGAACGCCCGGCGGATGAAGCGCACCGCCTCGCCCTGGAGCTCGGCGTCGTGCTGGACGGAGCGGTGGTGCCCGCCCGGAGTGACGATGAGCTTCTTGCGCCGCGCGCGCGAGCGCGCGTCGAGCTCGATCGAGGAGGCGACGGGCACGCGCTCGTCGCCCTCGGCGTGGAGCAGCATCAGCGGGACCTCCGACTGCTCGACGACGTCGGTGAGCTCGTGCTCGGAGAGCAGCGCGCCGAGCGCCTCCTGATCGGCCGCGAAGCCGAAGCGCCCCGCCCGCAGCCCCGCGGCGAGCAGCCGCCCCGGCGCCGGGCAGATCGCCACCACCGCCGCCGCGCCCGCGAGCTCGGCCGCCGCGATCGCGACGTAGCCGCCGAGGCTCGAGCCGCGCAGCGCGAGCGGGCCGGGCGGCAGGACGCCGGCGACGGTCGCCACGTCGGCGAGCAGGCGGCCGTCGAGCGGCCCCGGGGAGGCGCCGTGGCCGCGGAGGTCGAAGCAGACGGCGGCCAGCCCGGCGTCGCGCAGGAGGCGGGCGAAGTCGTGGTGGGACTCCTTCTGGGAGTCGGCGCCGTGGACGATGACCACGCCGCCCGCCGGCTCGCCCTCCGGCAGCCACAGCGAGTAGGCCAGGCCGTCGACCGCGTCGATGCGGGCGGGGGGAGCCGGGGTGCGATAGCGCATACTCTCTCGCCCGATCATGGCCGCCGCGACGCTCTCCGTCTACCCCGAAGCCGCCTCCGTGGCCGACGGCCGCCTGACCATCGGCGGCTGCGACGCGGTCGAGCTTTCGCGGGAATACGGAACGCCTTGCTATGTCGTGGCCGAGGACGACCTCCGCGCCCGAGCGCGGGAGTTCCGGGGCGCCCTCGACCGCCATCATCACGAGGGCCCCGGCGAGGTCTACTTCGCCTCCAAGGCGTTCCCGGCCACCGCCGTGCTCGCCCTCTTCCGCGACGAGGGGCTCGGGGCGGACGTCGCCTCGATGGGCGAGCTGCACCTCGCGCGGCGCGCCGGCTTCACCGATCGCGAGATCGTCGTGCACGGCAACGCCAAGTCGGTCGACGAGCTCGAGGCCGCCCGCGGGACGACGATCGTCGCCGACAACCTCTCCGAGCTCGGCCGCCTGGAGCGGATCCTGCGGCCCGGCGACGCCCAGCGGGTGATGCTGAGGATCACCCCGGGCGTCCAGACCGCCACCCACGCCGCGGTGGCCACCGGGCAGGCCGACTCGAAGTTCGGCTTCAACCTCGACGAGGCTCCCGAGGCGATCGAGCGCGCGCGCTCCATCCCCGGCCTCCTGCTGATCGGCCTGCACCTCCACATCGGCTCCCAGCTCTTCGATCCGGAGCCCTACCGGGAGGCGATCGCCAAGCTCGCCGGCCTCGGCGACTTCCCCGCCTACGACCTCGGCGGAGGCTTCGGCGTCGCCTACACGCCCGCGCAGCGGCCGCTGGACTTCGACCGGCAGGTGGGCGTCATGGTCGCCGCCGCCCACGAGCACCTGGGGGCGCGCGAGAAGCCGCTCTCGATCGAGCCGGGGCGCGCGCTGGTGGCCGCCGCGGGCGTGACGCTCTACACCGTCGAGTCCGTCAAGCGCAACGTGTCGACCTGGGTCGGCGTCGACGGCGGGATGTCGGACAACCTGCGCCCGATGCTCTACGGGTCGCCCTACGTCGCCGACGTGGCCGACCGGATCGGGGGCGAGGAACGCTGCCACCTCGCCGGCAAGCACTGCGAGTCGGGCGACGTGATCGCGCGCGACGTCCTCCTCGACGACCCGCGGCCCGGCGACGTCATCGCCACGCCGGTCACCGGCGCCTACGGCCACGCGATGGCCAACAACTACAACGGCGTCCCGCGCCCGCCGGTGATCTTCTGCGCGGGCGGCAGCGCCCGGGTGGTCGTGCGGCGCGAGACGGTCGAGGACCTGCATGCCCGAGACGTTTAGGGTCGGGCTGCTGGGCCACGGGACGGTCGGGGCGGCGTTCGAGCGCCTCCTCGCCGAGCGCGCCGACGCGGTGGCCGCCACCACCGGGCTGCGCCCCGAGCTCGCCGGCGTGCTCACCCGCTCAAGTGGCGACTTCGAGGAGATCCTCGAGGGCTCGGACCTCGTCGTCGAGCTCATCGGGGGGATCGACCCCGCGCGCGACTACGTCCTGCGGGCGATGCGGGCCGGCCGCCACGTCGTCTCGGCCAACAAGAAGCTGATCTCCCGGCACGGCGAGGAGCTGTGGCGCACCGCGCGCGAGCACGGCGTCCAGCTGCGCTTCGAGGCGGCGGTGGCCGGCGTGGTGCCGGTGATCCGCGTCGTGCAGGAGTCGCTGGCCGCCGCCCACATCGAGCGCATCCACGGGATCGTCAACGGCACGACCAACTTCATCCTCACCGAGATGGCCCGCACCGGCGCCTCCTACGCCGACGCGCTCGCCCAGGCGCAGGAGCTCGGCTACGCGGAGGCCGACCCGACCGACGACGTCTCGGGCGCCGACGCCGCCGCCAAGATGGCGATCCTCGCGCGGCTCGCCTTCTCCACGCCGGTCACCCTCGACCAGGTCCCCCACGAGGGGATCGAGCGGATCACCGCCGAGGACATGGCCTACGCGCGCGAGCTGGGGCTCGGGCTCAAGCTGATCGGGACGGCGGAGCGCGTCGACGGCGGGATCTCCGTCCGCGTCCATCCCGCCTTCCTCTACGCGGGCCACCCGCTGGCCTCCATCCACGGGCCGTTCAACGCGGTGACCGTCGAGTCCGACGCGATCACCGAGATCACCATGTCCGGCCCCGGCGCGGGGGGCCCGCAGACCGCGAGCGCCGTGCTCGGCGACGTCATCAGCGCGATGATCCCGCCCGCCTCGACCCCCGAGACCACCGAGGACCTCCCGGTGGTCAAGGACGTCGAGTCCTCGTTCTACCTGCACCTCGAGGTCGCCGACCGGCCGGGCGTCCTCGCCCAGGTCGCCGAGGTGCTGGGGATGCAGGGCGCGTCGGTGCGGTCGGTCGTCCAGCGCGGGCTGGGTGAGAACGCGCGGCTCGTGATGGTCGTGCACCCGCTGCCCGAGTCGCGCTTCTTCGCCGCCGTCCGGCTGATCGGGCAGCTCGACTTCATGCGCTCCCCGCCGCGCGCCATCCGGGTGATCGAGGAGGAGTTCCTGTAATGGCTCTCGAGCGCGTCGGGCTGATCGAGCGGTTCCGCGACCGGCTGCCGTTCGCGCCGGGTGACCCCGTCGTCTCGCTCGCCGAGGGCTCGACGCCGCTCGTGCACGCCGCGCGCATCTCCGAGCGCGTCGGGGCCGACGTGTGGCTGAAGATCGAGGGCGCCAACCCGACCGGCTCGTTCAAGGACCGCGGGATGACGTGCGCGGTCTCGGCGGCCCGGCGGGAGGGCTCGGAGGCGGTCATCTGCGCCTCGACGGGCAACACGGCGGCGAGCGCGGCGGCCTACGCGGCGCGCGGCGGCCTGCGCGGTGCGGTGATCGTTCCCGAGGGCAAGATCGCGACGGGCAAGCTCGCCCAGGCGCTCATGCACGGAGCGCGGGTGGTCGCGCTGCGCGGGAACTTCGACCAGGCGCTCGCCCTTGTCCGCGAGCTCGTGCAGCGCCACCCGATCTCGCTCGTCAACTCGGTCAACGAGTTCCGCCTCCAGGGCCAGAAGACCGCCGCGTTCGAGCTCGCCGAGGACCTCGGTGACGACGCCCTCGACGCCCTCTGCATCCCCGTCGGCAACGCCGGCAACGTGACCGCCTACTGGCAGGGCTTCGGCGAGCTCGGGCTCGCGCCGCGGATGCTCGGCTTCCAGGCGGAGGGCTCGGCGCCGCTGGTCCTCGGCGCCCCGGTCGAGAACCCCGACACGGTCGCCAGCGCGATCCGGATCGGCAACCCCGCGCGCTGGGAGGAGGCGATGGGCGCGATGACCGGCTCCGGCGGCGCGATCCGCGCGGTCAGCGACGAGGAGATCCTCGACGCCTACCGCTTCCTGGCCGCCGGCGAGGGCGTCTTCTGCGAGCCGGCGTCGGCCTCGAGCGTCGCCGGGCTGCTCAAGTACGGCGCCGACGGTGCGGAGCGGCTCGTCTGCGTCCTCACCGGCCACGGGCTCAAGGACCCGCAGACCGCGCTCGGCCACGCGGGCTCGGTGATCCCGTGCGAGCCCGACATCGCCGACGTCGAGCGCGCGGTCCTGGGTTGAACCGCCGCCGCGTCGTCCGGGTCCCCGCCTCCTCGGCCAACCTCGGGCCCGGCTTCGACGCGCTCGCCGCCGCGCTCTCGCTCCACGTCGAGGTCGAGGTTGAGGAGACGGGCCACTTCGGCGTGGAGACGGACCTGCGGATCGCCCGCGACCGGCGCAACCTCGCGGTGCGCGGCTTTGCGCGGCTGCACGCGGTCGACCACCTCACCTTCCGCATCCGCTCCGACGTCCCGCTCTCGGGCGGGCTGGGGACGAGCGCGGCGGCCTACGTCGCCGGCCTGCTCGCCGCCGACTCGATGTTCGAGCTCGACGCCGACCTGCTCGCCCACGCCACCGCGCTCGAGGGCCATCCCGACAACGTCGCGGCCGCGCTGCTCGGCGGGTTCGTCATCTGCGCCGACGGCCAGGCCACCCGCTTCGACGGGCCGGCCGGGCTCGAGGCGATCCTCGTCGTCCCGCACCGCCCGGTCCGCACCGCCCAGGCCCGCGCGGCGCTGCCGCCCGAGGTGCCGATGGGCGAGGCGGTCTTCAACGTCGCCCACGCCTCGCTGCTCACGCTCGGGCTGGCCCGCGGCGACTTCGACCTCATCGCCCGGGGCCTCCAGGACCGCCTCCACCAGCCGCGGCGCGCCAGCCTCTATCCGCGGTCGGCAGAGCTCGTCGAGCGGGCCCCCGAGCTCGGCGCGCTCGGGGCCACCGTCTCCGGCGCCGGCCCGACCGTCCTGCTGTGGACGCACTACGAGGCCACGGGCGCCGTCCTCGGCCGCGCCCGCGAGCGCGCCGCAGGCTGGGCTGACGTCCTGCACGTCCCGTTCGAGCCGATGGGCGCGGACGTGCGGGCGCTGTAGGCCCGCGCCGCCTCAGGCCCGGATGAAGACCGGCGTGCCCAGCGGCAGCCGGTCGAGCAGGTACTCGAGGTCGGCGCGCGCCGCGCGCAGGCAACCGAGCGAGGCGGCCGCGCCGATCGTCGCGGTCTGCGGCGTGCCGTGGATCGCCAGGCGGTCCCCGCCCGGCCAGCCGGGCACGAGCTTGGTCTGGTGGCCGGTCAGCGCGACCGCGCAGCAGCCGTAGGGGGAGTCGGGGCGCGAGGTCGTCAGGCGGTCGGTGACCGCGAAGCGGCCGAGCGGCGTCGGGTTGGCGGGGCGGCCGATGCCGACCGTCGCCCGCCGCAGCACGCGCCGGCCGCGCCGCAGCTCGAGCCGCCGCGCCGAGCGGTCGATCCGGATCTCGTAATCCGTGCCCTTCAGCCGGACCGCGTCGGCGGGGATCCAGCCCGTGCGGCCGTTCGGGCGGGGCGTGGCGAGCACCTCGAGCCAGCCGTCGCGGCGCGAGACCACGTTGAGCGCCATCCGCGACCCGAACTCGGTCCGGGTCGCGAGCCGGGCGAGGACCCGGCCGCCCGGCGCGGAGCGGAGTCCGACGGGGCGCTCGAGGTGGGCGACGAGGTGGCGGCCCTCGGGCACCGGCGCTTCGGCCTGGGCACCGCCGAGGCTCGCGCGCAGCGCCGGCGCGGGCTCCGGGCTCGCCGCCCGCTCGGCGGGCTCGCCGCCGCAACCCGCGACGGCGAGCAGGGCGAGGAGCAGGACGGGGACGCGCCGCATGGGCTCCCTATCGGCTCAGGACGCGGCGGCCAGGAGGGGGGCGAGCCGCGACCGGGCGTCGTCGAGCTCGAGCCGGCCGAGGATCTCGTCGGCGAGCGCCAGGTAGTCCGAGCCGAGGTCGGGCCGGTGGTCGAGGATCGAGCGCGCCCGCTCCGCCGACTCCGCGTAGGCGATCGAGGAGCGGATCACCGTCTCGAAGACCTTCTCGCCGAAGTGCTCCTGGAGCGACGCGTGGGCCTCGCGCGAGTGGACCGTGCGCATGTCGGCGATGTTGAGCACCACGCCGAGCCACTCGAGATCGTCGTTGTAGTACTCCTTGGCCTGCTCGACGACCTCGAGCGCGCCCTCGACCCCCTGGAGCGCGAAGTACTGCGCCTCGGAGGAGATGAGCGCCCAGTCCGCCGCCACCAGGCCGTTGATCGTGAGCAGGCCGAGCGCCGGCGGGCAGTCGATGAGGATCACGTCGTAGCTCTTGCGCGCGTCCTTGAGCGCCTTGCGCAGGACGAGCTCCCGCCCCATCCTCCCGCTCAGCGAGCGCTCCGCCTCGGCGAGGATCGGCGTCGCGGGGACGATGTCGCCGTGGATCGCCTGCTTGAGCCTGGCCTCGCCGGCCAGCACGTCGGCGATCGTGGGGGAGGCGTCCGGCGGGACGTCGAAGTAGTCGGAGAGGTTGCCCTGCGGGTCCAGGTCGATGCAGAGGACCTCGAGGTCCAGCCTGCGCAGGACGTCCGCCAGCGTGCGGACGGCCGTCGTCTTCCCTGTCCCGCCCTTGAGGGAGAGCACCGCGATCGTCTCGGCCATGCGGCCGATGACTCTATCGGCGCCCTCCGGGCGCCCGCCTACTCGGCGAGCGCCGCGGGAGCCGGCTCGTCGGCCGAGCCGACGGTGGCGGTGTCGATGTAGAAGATCGCGTGGCGGCCGATGCCGATCTCGTCGCCGTCGCGCAGCGGGCTCCACTCGACGCGGCGCCCGTTGACCATGACGCCGTTGAGCGAGCGGTCGTCGAGCACGCGTACACCGTCGTCCTGGCAGACCACGAGCGCATGACGGCGGGAGACCGTGGCGTCGTCGAAGCGCACCTCGGCCGACAGGGAGCGGCCGATCCGCGTCCACTCGCCCGCGAGCGGGACCACGAGCTGGTTGCCGGAGTCCTCGTAGGCGAGGTACCTGCCGGGAACGGTGAGCTCCGCGCGGCGGGCGTCGACCCACGCGGGGCGTCCCTGGCGGGCGGGCTCCTCACCGACGGCGGGCACGGCGCCCGTCCCGGCGACGGGCAGGGTGCCCGTGCGGGCCGCTTCCTTCGCGTTGAAACGGTCCATGTCTTCTCCTTTCGGCACGCGCCTACGAGGGTGCGTACCGCTCCGGCGACCCCTCTCCTCGACCGATCATAAGCAGTCAGTCAAACGTGAAGGATCGCGGACGGCGGCGGCGAACGCTCAGGCACCATGCCGACGATCGTCCGCACCCCGCCGCTGATCGAGTCGCTGCTCCTGCGCAAGAGCGTGGGCGCCCTCGCTTCGCGGCGCCACCGCTGCGCTCACTGCCACCGCACGCCGCTGGTCGGCGAGCGGGTCTACATCTACGCATCCGCGGCGGCCGAGCGACTGGTCTGCGAGCTGTGCCGGCCCCTGCGTCGCGAGCCGCCCACGCGCTCGGAGCTCGTGCACTCGGGCGAGCACGCGCGCTGCGTGCGGCTGCGCCCCGGCTCCGCCTGAGGAGCGGGCGGGGCGGCGCGGGCCCTCCGTATGCTTGCGGCGCCCGTGGACCCGGTCACCGTCGCCATCACGATCGAGCGCCCGCGCGAGGAGGTCTTCGACTACCTCGCCGACATCGCCAACCACCAGGAGTTCTCCGACCACTACCTCAAGCGCTGGCGGCTGACCCGGCTGGACTCCTGGGGCGAGGGCGCCGGCGCGCGCTACCGGCTGGCGCGCCGCAACCGCTTCCAGTGGGCGGAGACCACCTTCGCCAAGGTCGATCCGCCGTACCAGATCATCGGCGTCGGGCGGGGCGGGAAGTTCAACCGGGTCAAGAACACGATGACCTGGACGCTGACCCCGGCCGGCGGAGGCACCCGCGTCGAGTTCACGGCCGAGACCGAGCCGGCGCTCATCTCCGACCGGCTCGCCGAGCTCTTCGGCTTCCGCGGCTGGTTCCGGCGCGGCGCCAAGAAGGCGCTCCGGCGCCTGCGCGCCATCCTCGAGGACGGCGAGCAGCGCGGGCGGCGGGCGACGGTCGCCGGGCTCTGACCTTCCTCTAGACTGACGCGCCCTCATGGCCCTTCGCCCTCTCCTCCTCGCCCTGCTCGCCGCCTGCGCGCTCGTGGCCTCGGGCTGCGGCAACAAGCAGGACGTCCGGACCCTGGGCGAGACGGAGGGCATCTACGTCGACGTCGCCGACCTCAGCTACCAGGTGCAGATCTCCCGGGTGCTCAACGAGAACGACGTGGAGGATCGCGCGTACCTCCAGGGCCTGCCGGCCGGCACGACGCGTCCCGGGCCCGACGAGACCTGGTTCGCCATCTTCATCCGGGTGAGCAATCCGAGCAACGAGGTCAAGCAGCCCTCCCGCTCCTTCCGGATCGTCGACACGCTGGAGAACGAGTACGAGCCGCTGGCGCTCTCCCCGGAGGAGAACCCGTTCGCCTACGACCCGCGCCCGCTGCCGCCCGGCCGGGTCCTCCCCGACCCGAACTCCGTCTCGGGCGAGGGCGACATCGGCGGCTCGCTCCTGCTCTTCAAGGTCAAGCTCCAGTCGCTCCAGAACCGCCCGCTCGAGTTCATCATCGACTCGCCGCTGCCCCCGCCGCTGCGCGAAGAGGGCAACTCGGCGACGATCGACCTCGACGTCTGAGCGTCAGCGCGCGCCGAGCGCGGCCTGGATGACCTGCTTGGCGGCCGGTGCGGCCGTCTCCCCGCCGGCACCCTGACCCACGAGGAGGACGGCGACCGCCACCCGCGGCCGGCCGGCGGGCGCGTAGGCGGTGAACCAGGCGTCGGTGTCGGAGGGGTCGGGGCCCGTCGCCTCGCCGGGCGCGACGTCCTCGCCCGTGGCGGGGTCCTTCGTGGTGTCGCGCAGCTCGGCCGTGCCCGTCTTGCCGGCCACCTTGACGCCCTTGATCGCCGCCGCGGTGCCGGTCCCCTCCGTGACCACGCGGCGCATGAAGCGGCCGATGATCCGGGCGACCTCGGGCGTCGTCGCCCGCACCGTCCTCGCATCCCCGCCGCCGCGCAGCAGGCTCGGCAGGACGCGCCGGCCGTCCTGCGCGATCGTCGCGGCGATGGACGCCATCTGCAGCGGCGTCGCCAGCGTCCGGCCCTGGCCGATGGCGTGCGAGCCGACCGAGAGGTCGTCGCCGATCTCCGCGGGGTCGGGGATGGTGGAGGGCGCGGCGCCGCGGAGGGAGGGCCGCTCGTTGAAGCCGAAGCGCTTCGCGGCCGCGACGAGGCGCTCGGCCCCGAGCTCGGCTCCCATCGGCGCGAAGACGGAGTTGCAGGACTCCGCGAAGGAGAACGACAGGCTGCCGCCGCAGACCTCGCCGTTGGCGTTCTCGAGCTCGACGCCCTCCAGCGTGGTCGCGGTCTGCTTGGGGAAGCGGGCGTTGCGCTTGACGGTGCCCGCCTCGAGCGCGCCGGCGAGGGTGACGATCTTGAAGGTCGAGCCGGGCGGCTGGGGCGCCGAGAAGGCGATGCCCGCCAGCCCGAGGACCTCGCCCGTGCCCGGCCGCATCACCGCGACGCCGCCGAAGCGCCCGGCGAGCGCCTCCACCGCCGCCACCTGGACCGTCGGGTCGATGCTCGTGCGCACGCTCGAGCCGTCGCGCGGCTCGGCCTGCGCGAGCACGCGGTCGCCGGCCCGCAGCGTGCCGCCGGGCATGCCGATCAGGCGCTCGTCGAACTCGCGCTCGAGGCCGGTGAGCCCGACGGACGTGCCCTCGGGGACGCCGAGGCGGGCGTAGGCGGCGCGGCGCTCGTCGGGAATGGGGCCGAGGCGCCCGGCGATCTCGGCCGCGAGCGGCCCGAGCTCGGAAACGCGGTCGGGGCCCTCGGCGAGCGGGGTGCCGTCGCGGGCGAGGATCGAGGCGCGGGGCGCCACCTCGGTCGTGCGCGAGAGCCGCTCGCCCCGGCGCAGGCCGGGGAACGCCATCGCCGAGCTCCAGTCCACGCCGAGGGAGCCGTCGTCCTCCTCGCCGGAGACGGGCAGGCGGACGCGGCCGCGGACGTCGCCGAAGATCCGCGTCCGCAGCCGCACCGGGATGGTGAAGGCGCCGTCGCCCGCCGCGACGGGCGTGCCCGTGACGACGCGCTCGATCGTCGCGGTCTCCACGGTGCGGGCGTACGTGCGCGCGAGCCGGCGGGCCGAGGCGCGGCGCTGCGCGCGGCGGGAGAGGAGCGCGTGCATCCGCGCGTAGTCGCCACGCTCCCACGCCTCCGCGAAGTCGGTCGCCACCCGGAGCCCCGGGTCTCGGCCGCCGCGGGTGGCCGCGAACACCCCGGCGGCCAGGAGCGCCAGCACCGCGAGGGCGAGGACGGCCAGCCGGCGGAGGGGCGGGCGGCCGCGCGCGCCGCCCCGCCGGCGGGGGCGCGAGGCCGGCGCGGGCCGGCGGGCGGGGCGGAGTTGGCTCGACATGGGGGAGTTCGGCTGCTACTGCGGCACCGGGGACCCTTCTCCTTCCCACAGAGTGCCGACGGGTACGCTCGGCAGCGCCGGTGACCGGGCTCGACTTCATCATCGCGGGCGTGGTCGCCCTGCTCGCCCTCTACGGGTGGGCGCGCGGGTTCGTCGCGGGCGCCCTGTCGCTCGCCGGCTTCGCGCTGGGCGCCTTCCTGGGTACGCGGCTCGCTCCGCTCGTGCTCGAGGAGGGCTCGCGATCGCCGTACGCGCCGCTGTTCGGGCTGCTCGGCGCGCTGCTGGCCGGCTCGATCCTGGCCGGCGGCTTCGAGGGGATCGGCCTGCGGCTGCGGCGCAGGCTGCGGGCGCCCGGCCTCGCGGTGCTCGACGGGCTGCTCGGCGCGGTGCTCACGGCCGCCGTCGGGCTGGGGGTCGTCTGGGTGCTCGGCGCGGTGACGCTCCAGGCGCCGCAGGCGCGCGAGCTGCGCCGGGAGGTGCAGCGCTCGCTCATCCTGCGCGAGCTCAACGCCGTCCTGCCGCCGTCGGGCGTGCTGCTCAACTCGCTCGCGCGCCTCGATCCCTTCCCGCGAATCGAGGGCCCGGCGGTCGAGCTGCCGCCGCCGCGAGCGGCCATCACCCGCGACCCGGACGTCGTCGCCGCCCGCGCGAGCGTCGTGAAGATCGTCGGCACCGCCTGCGGCCTCGGTGTCGCCGGCTCGGGCTGGGCGGCGGGGAACGGCCTGGTCGTCACGAACGCCCACGTGGTGGCCGGACAGGACGACACCCGCGTGCTGGCGGGCGGGGAGGGCGCCGGCCTGGCCGCGACCGTCGTGGCCTTCGATGCCCGCAACGACGTCGCCGTGCTGCGCGTGCCCGGGCTCGCGGTGCCGGCGCTCGAGCTCTCGGCCTCCGACGAGCCCGGCCGGCCGGCGGCGATCCTCGGCTTCCCCCAGAACGGCCCCTACACCGTCCGGGCGGGGAGGGTCGGCCGCGCGCAGACCGTCTCCTCGCAGGACGCCTACGGCCGCGGCCCGGTGCGCCGGCGGATCGTCGGCCTGCGCGGGCGGGTCCGCCCGGGCAACTCCGGCGGCCCCATGGTGGACGGCTCCGGCCGCGTCGTGACGACGATCTTCGCGGGGACCACGTCGGGCGCGCGCGGCGGCTACGGGGTCCCCAACGCGGTGGTCCGCCGGGCCCTCGAGGGGGCCGATCGTGCCGTCTCGACCGGTCCCTGCGCGCGTTGAGCGCCCGAATTGTGAAGAGTCTGTGCAGGCTGGCGCGGGGCTCGGCGGTGCCGCTACGGTACGGAGGCTCATGAGCCGCACCCTCGTCATCGCCGAGAAGCCGTCCGTCGGCAAGGACCTCGCCTCGGTCCTCCCCGGCCCCTTCACCAAGGGGGAGGGCTACCTCGAATCCGACTCCCACGTCATCACCTGGGCGGTCGGCCATCTCGTGCAGCTCGCCGAGCCCGACGAGTACGACCCCAAGTACAAGAAGTGGAAGATGGGCGACCTCCCGATCGTCCCGGACCGCTTCAAGCTCGTGGTCCGCGACGAGCGCTCCAAGAAGCAGATGTCGGTGATCACGCGGCTGCTCAGGCGCGAGGACGTCGACACGGTGGTCAACGCCTGCGACGCCGGCCGCGAGGGCGAGCTCATCTTCGCGTACGTCTACGAGAAGGCCGGCGCCAAGAAGCCCGTCAAGCGGCTGTGGCTGTCGTCGATGACCAAGACGGCGATCCGCCAGGCGTTCGACGACCTGCGCCCGGCGTCGAGCACGGCGCGCCTCGAGCAGGCGGCCCGCTCGCGCTCGGAGGCCGACTGGATCGTGGGCATGAACGCCACCCGCGCGGCCACCATCCGCCTGCGCTCCTCCTTCGACGGCGCGGTCTCGCTCGGCCGCGTCCAGACCCCGACGCTCGCCATCGTCGCCCGGCGCGAAGAGGAGATCCGCGCCTTCAAGCCCGAGCCGTACTGGATCGTCGACGCGCGCTTCGAGGCGGTGGGCGGGGCGGCCGGCCGCGCCTACGCCGGGCGCTACCACAAGGGCGCGAAGCCCCGGCTGGCCACCGCGCAGGAGGCCGAGGCGATCGTCTCCGCCGCCCGCGGCCAGACGGGCGAGGTGACGCTGCTCGAGACGAAGGAGCGCCGCGAGCAGGCGCCGATGCTCTACGACCTCACGACGCTCCAGCGCGAGGCCAACACGCGCTTCGGCTTCTCGGCGCGGCGCACGCTGGCCGCCGCCCAGCGGCTGTATGAGGAGCACAAGGCGCTCACCTATCCGCGCACGAGCTCGCGCTTCCTGACGTCGGACATGGTCGCGGAGATCAAGCCGATCGCCGAGCTCGTCGGCGGCCGGCGCGAGTACGCGACGGCGTCCCGCTACGTCACCGGGCTCGACGTCCTGCCACTCCAGCGCGTGGTCAACGACGCCAAGGTCGCCGACCACCACGCGATCATCCCGACCCGCTCGGAGCACAGGGTCGAGAAGATGAGCGACGACGACGTCCGCATCTACGACCTCGTCACCCGCCGCTTCCTCGCGGTCTTCCACCCCGAGGCGGTCTTCGAGCAGACGCGGCTGGAGACCACGGTGGCCGGCCACGTCTTCCGCACCCGCGGCAAGGTGCTGCTCGTCCCGGGCTGGCGCGGCGTCTACGGCGAGGGGATGGAGGACGACCCGTCCGCCTCCGAGGCCGACGAGGGCGCCGAGCAGCAGCTCCCCAAGCTCGAGAAGGGCGAGGCGGCGGCGGTCCGCGAGGTCGAGTCGGCGGCCAAGGAGACCAAGCCGCCGCGCCGCTACACCGACGCCTCGCTGCTCGGGGCGATGGAGACCGCCGGCCGGCTCGTCGACGACGAGGACGCGCGCGAGGCGATGAAGGAGTCGGGCATCGGCACCCCGGCGACCCGCGCGGCGATC
>JAUJME010000318.1 GCA_030447005.1 Solirubrobacteraceae bacterium
GTTGAACGCCTCGACGTTGTTCTGGATACGAAGGCCCATGATCATCTCTCCTTGATGATTGGTTTTGGACTGGGGCCGGAGAGACTCCTTGTCTCTCCCCTACTGGCCGGAGTGATCGGCCCGGCCGGGCGGACCTTGAGGAAAAACTTCTCAGGCCCGCACGTCGACGTGGGCGCGGCCCTCGTCGTCGCGGCGCACGGCGGGCTGCGCCGGCGCCTTGCGCCGGTCCTTGCGGGGCTGATCGCGCTCGTCGGGGCGGCGCTCGTCGCGCGCAATGCGCCACAGGCCCTGGGCCGCCTCGGGCCCCTCGAGCCCCGTGCGGGAGCCGGAGATCTTGCGGATCGGCTCCATGGCTCAGGCGCTCCTCATGCCTCTTCGGCCGGCCGGGCGGCGTCGAGCCGCGCCTCGCGGCGCTCGCGCGCGGCCTCGAGCTCGGCCAGGGCGACCTGGCGCCAGACCGTGACGGCCACGCCCCAGGCGAGGAAGTAGGCGACGATCCCGGCGCCGAGCGCGCGCGCCGCGGCGTCGGCGGCCGGCAGCCCGGCGCGCAGCGACAGCAGCCCGACGAGCAGGAAGATCAGCAGGCCGGCGCCGCCCTTGGCGCGGCGGATCCCCGCGCGGGCGCGCGGGTGCTCGGAGAGGCGCATCTCGCCGACGTCCATCGCCTAGCGCCCCCGCGCGATGCGCAGCGCCATGCGCTCGCGCTCGGTCACGTAGCGGACGAGGCGCTCGCGGTCCTCGGTGGCGATCCCCTCGATCTGGAGCGCCGTCTCCCCCGGGGCGACCTCGCGGATCACCCGCGCGGTCGCGCGTACGGGGGCGGAGCCGTGGGCGAGCTCGAGGTTGAGGTCGACCCGCGTGCCGGGTTCGAGCCCGACCGGGTCCTGCACGAGCAGCCCGCCGCCCGAGACGTTGAGCGTCGTGGTCTTGGCCGCGGCGCCGGGGAGGTTGACCTGGAGCGGCACGACCGCGTCGACGCGCACGAAGTCGCGGCGCTGGACGACATCGTCGTGGCCGTCGCGGCGCAGCCGGACGACCTCGGGGTCGTCGCCCGTGCCCGCGATCTCGCCCGAGAGCCGGTAGACGCCGAGCGGCGTCGTGTACTCGACCACCGCCGGGCTGTGGCGGAGCTGGGCGACGACCTCGCTGGGCAGCGCGGAGAGCAGGAGCGTGACGCTCTCCTCGCTGGCGTCGTCGACCTGGGCGGGCAGCTCGGTGTCGCCGTCGGGGAGGCGGAGGACGACGTGCTGGGCTCGGGAGGGCGGCTTCATGGCAGCAGGCGGAGGGCAAGGGAGGCGGCGTCGGCGGGGGCGACCTCGTCGCGCTCGCAGAGGTAGGAGAGCGGGCCGCCGGAGGTGATGCAGAAGCCTACGGGGGCGCCGGGGTGCTCCGTCTCGTCCATCTTGGTCAGCGCGACGTGGGTGAGCCCGACGTCGCCGAGCGCGCGGGCGAGCTCGGCCGACGCCGCGGCCGAGAGCGTGGCGGGCAGCGCGAGGTGGACCTCGTGGAGCTCGAGAGCGGCGAGGTCGGCGGCCAGCGCGGCGATGCCGGCCTGGTCGCGCAGGGAGACGGGCGCCGTGTCGACGATGACCATCGCGCCGCGCGCGACGTCGACGAGGCGGCGGGCCTCCTCGCCGGTCTCGGCGGCGTGGACCGCGACGCCGGCCGGCGCGAGGCGCGAGCGCAGGGCGGCGCCGCCGTCGGCGGTCCGCAGCGCGACGGCGAGGACCGGCAGGCTGCCGGCGGCGGCGTAGGCGGCGGCGAGGTGGCCGGCGGTGGTGGTCTTGCCGGCGCCGCCCGTGCCGACGAACGCGAGGGAGCGCGGCCGCGGGCCCCGGCCGGTGAGCACCGGGATGCGGCGGGCCAGGCCGGCGCGCACGAGCTTCTTGAGCGCGCGCGAGGAGGAGAACGGGACGGCGTGGAGCACCGCCTCGCCGACCACGTCGGCGGCGAGCCCGGAGTCCAGGCCGGCGAGCACGAGCCGCCGCTCGGCGGTGGCGGCCGCCGCGGGGCGCGGGGCGAGCAGCGCGGCGGAGGGCGCGGGCTCGGCGGACGGCGCGCGGGCCGGGACGGGCGCCGTGAAGGCGTCGGGTGCGGTCAAGTGGGGCCCATCGAGGTCCTCGTCGCCGTCGAGCACGACCGGCTCGGGCGCGACGGGCGGGGTGAAGGCCGGCGGCTCGGGCCCGAGGACCGCGGACGGGTCGGGCAGCGGCGGACCGAAGACGTCGGGGACCACGAGGTCGGGCGACAGGAGGTCGGGCTCCGGCGCGGCCGCGCGGGCGGGGGGCGGCTGGGGCGGCGCGACGTTGGGCTGCGGCCCGTAGAGGCCGGGGTCCGACATCGCCGTCGAGCCGAGGATGTCGGCGGCGCGCTCGGCGGCCGAGCGCTCGGCCTCGTGGTGCTGGGCGGCGTGGAGCTGGTCGGCGAACGGCGCGGCCTGGTCGAGCAGGAGCTGGATGGCCGGCGAGGCGAGCCCCTCGACCGTCGCGCGGTCGTTGCGCGCCTCGAGCGCCGCCTCGGCGGCCGCGCGCATCGCGGCGGCGCCGTCCTCGGGCCCGGAGGCCTCGACCTCGACGTAGGGCCGCTGGAAGAAGCCGCCGACGCCGCCCGTGAGCCCCTCGCGGCGGCGCAGGACGACCGCGTCCGGGCCGAGGTCGGCGCGGATCTGCGGCAGCACCTCCTCGAGTGAGCGCCCCCGGTAGGTCTTCACGTCGCGGTCCATGTTCGTCCCAGGGATCGACATTCCCCCCGCGCGGCCTAAGCGAACGCGGGCTCGGGCGTGCCGCCGACGACGCCGATGGTCTCGACCCGGACGCCGGGTGCCACCTCGTTGTAGGAGCAGACCGCCAGCTGGGGCAGGCTCTGCTCGCACAGGCGGCGCAGGTGGCGGCGCACGCGGGCCGAGCACAGGAGCACCGGCCGGCCGCCGCCCT
>JAUJME010000319.1 GCA_030447005.1 Solirubrobacteraceae bacterium
GCCGGCTCCGGGCTCGCCTCCGCCGACGCCAGGGCGAGCGCGATCCGCCCCGCGATCTCGTCGGGCCGCGCGCCGGCGACGAGGGCCCCGACGACGATCGCCCGCCCGTCGACCCGGTCGACCCGCGCGAGCCGCTCCCGCGCGCCGCTCTCGCGCTCCGCCCGCCCGGCCAGCGCGCGCAGCTCCTGCCCGGAGACCGCCTCCGCGCTCGCCGGCGCCGGCGCGGCCGCGAGGAGCGCCGCCGCGACCAGCGCGCCCGCGCCGGCCCGGCGGGCGATGCTCACGACGGGCCGCGCTCCCGCGGCGCCGCGGGCGGCGAGAAGCCGCCGCCCGCCTGCGGCGGCGCGAAGCCGCCGGGCGCGTCCGTTCCCAGCCCGGCGCTCCGGCCCACCGCCTCGGGGCTCGCCGAGCCCATGGACCGCGCCAGCAGCTCGAGGTCGAACCCCTCCTTGCGCACCCGCAGGTCGAAGTAGAGGATCGTGATCACCGCGGCCTGGATCGGCAGCGTGAAGACGTTGGCGACGATCGCGCCCAGCGCGGTCAGCACCCCGCCGAGGAGCTCGTTGTCGGAGTCGGCGAGCAGCGGCGCGAGCAGGAGCAGCTGGATCAGGCCGGCCAGCAGCGCCACCAGCAGGCTCGAGATGACGAAGACCCCGAAGGTGACCCACCACCGGTCCTTGACCAGCCGCCAGGACCGCTTGAGGGCGGCGATGGGGCCGAGGTCCTCGATCAGCAGCGCCGGCGCCGACAGCGCGAGCCGGACGCCGACGTAGATCGCTGCGACGATAACCCCGACGAGCGAGAGCACGGCCAGCACGACGACGAGGATCGAGACGGCGATGACGGGCAGCAGCTTGCGCAGCGCGAACCGCAGCGACGCCCGCCAGCTCGTCGGCTCGCCGAGGTAGCCGTCGGCCACCGCGCGGGTGCAGGCGGCGGTGGCGAGCGCGGTGAGCAGCAGCGTCAGCAGCACGGTCACCGCCCCCCCGGCGACCTCTGCACCGCTGATCGTGGTCTGGGTCGCCGTCGCGTCGAAGTCGGCCGTCGGGTCGAAGGCGTTCTCGTTCGACGAGGTCGACGCGGTCACGAGCGTGGTCAGGATCACGATCGGGACGACGGGGACCAGCACCGCGAGGCAGAGCGTCTTGAAGTTGCGCGTGTAGACCTTGAAGGCCGCGTCGAGGATCTCGCCGAGGCCGAGCGGGCGCAGCTGCGGGGCGGGGCCGGGATCTGCCACCTTGCCTCCTGGTCCGGGTTCGAGCGGCGAAGGAAACCAAACCGACCGACGGGGCGCGCCGAGGCGCCACGCCGCCGGGGGTCTCAGTCGAGCTGCTCGGGGAGCCCGAAGCGCCCGAACGTCGAGCGCAGCCGCGCCTCGTCGGCCGGCTGGTCGACCCAGCGGTGGTAGGCCTCGCGCTCCTCGGGCTCGATCGAGCGGGCGACGAACGCCACCACGTCGCTGATCTCCGTCCCGCGGAAGGTCAGCACGTTGAGCGCGAACGGCAGGTACGCGCCCGTCTCGTCGTCCCACGCGTAGAACCCGATCGCCGGCTGGCCGTTGGCGTGGGAGAGCACGGTCTTCCACCGCCAGGCGCCCGAGAGCGGGAACCCGGCCAGGAAGCGGGCGATCTCCTCGCGCCCGCCGAACCAGCTCGCCAGGGGCGGCATGGCGAACGTGGCGTCCTCGGCGAGCATCGCGACCACCGCGTCGACGTCCTCGCGCAGCCAGGCGTCGACGTAGCGGTCGACGAGCGCGCGCGTCTGCTCGTCGCCGAGGGCGCGCAGCGTCGCCTGCTGGGTGCGCTCGGGGACGCGGTCCTCGACCGCCGCCCGCGCGCGCTGGAGCGCGGAGTTGACCGACGCGACCGACGTCTCGAGCGCGTCGGCGACCTCCTGCGCCGAGAAGCCGAGGACCTCGCGCAGGACGAGGACGGCGCGCTGCGTGCCGGGCAGGTGCTGGAGCGCGGCGACGAACGCCAGCTCGATCCCCTCGCGCGCCTCGTAGCGCGCCTCGGGCCCGGCCAGGCCGTCGTCGAGGGCGACGTCCGCGTCGGGGTAGGGCTCCACCCACACCGACTCGACGACGGGCTCGCCCGGCCCGTGCTCGGGGACGGTGCGCGGGCCGTAGTCGACCGGCAGCACCCGCCGCGGGCGCTTCTCGATCTCGGTCAGGCAGGTGTTGGTCGCGATCGTGTAGAGCCACGACCGCAGGGAGCTGCGCCCCTCGAAGCGCCCCAGCGCGCGCCAGGCGCGCAGCGTGGCGTCCTGCACGGCGTCCTCGGCGTCGTGGACGGAGCCGAGCATCCGGTAGCAGTGGGCGTGCAGCCCGCCGCGGTAGGGCTCGAGCAGCCGGCGGAACGCGTCCTCGTCGCCACCGCGGGCGGCCTCGAGCAGCTCGGGCTCGCGCAGCGGGGCGCGGGTCGTCGAGGAAGCGCTCATGCGCCGGATTAGACCAGACGCGGCGATGAGTTCCGGTCGCCCGCCGGGTCTCTGTGAGTGCAGTGTCCGACGGCACCGACAGTGGCGTGGTCCACCTCGAGCTCCTCACGGGCGACCTGGCCGGCGCGCGCTCCTACTACGGGGAGCTCTGCGGATGGCAGTCGGAGCGCATCGACACGGCGCACGGCGCCTACACGGCGCTCGGGATGGGCGACCGGCTCGGGGGCGGGATCGTCGAGTGCGCGATCGAGCGGCCTCTGTGGCTGCCCTACGTCGAGGTGCCCGACATCCGGGCGGCGACGACCCGGGCGGCCGGGCTCGGGGCCCGGCTCCTGCTCCCCCCGCGCGAGGGGCCGGCCGGGTGGCGCAGCGTGGTCGGGACGCCGGCGGGCGGCCAGGTGGCGTTCTGGCAGACCAAGCGTTGAGCGCCACGGAGCGGCGAAGGAATCGAACCTTCCAAGCGTGGGGCTGCCACGCCCTGCCGGTTTTGAAG
>JAUJME010000320.1 GCA_030447005.1 Solirubrobacteraceae bacterium
AGCCCGACGATCCCCCGCGTCGCGCCCACGAGCCGGCGCTCGGGGAGGCGGGAGTAGGCGACCTGCGACGCGACGAGCGCGCCGAACAGGATCCGGAAGAGCCTCACTCGTAGACGATGAAGTCCGGGCGCGGCTTCATCCTCATGACCTCCTTGGGGGTCATGAGGTCGGTGTCCTCCTTGTAGAAGAGCTTGAAGCCGTTGGCGAACTTCCGCTGGCCCTTCGTGAACGCGTCGTACTTCTCGAGCTTCTGCGCCTGGGTGCCGAAGCCGTCGGCGTTGAGGGTGATCGCGAGGTTCTCGCGCGTCTTGAGGCGCGGGCGGTTCTCGATCATGTCGAGCGTGAACTGGTGGATGACCACGAGCTTCTGCGGGAGGTTGTTCTCCTCGGTGAGCTGGTCGAGCCAGGCCGTCGTCGCGTTGAGCTCGCGCGCGCTGACCGAGCCGATGACCGTCCCCGGCTTCTCCCCGTTGCGCATCCGCCACTCGGGGTCGAGCGCGAGGCCGACGTCCGGCTTCAGCAGCCACTTCTTCAGCCGGATGGTCTCCTCGAAGAAGTCGGAGTGCCCGGGCTGGATGTCGAGGATGAGCAGCGCCTTGGCCTTGCGCGCGGCCTTGTAGTAGCGCGCGATGAGCTTGTTGGGCATCCGCGTGCGGTACTTGCCGCTGTCGCCCGGGTCGGCGTCGGCGATCGTCGTGATGAGCTCGAAGGCCGGCAGGACCGGGCGGCGCTTGCGGTCGTAGGGCTTCGCCTGCTTGCGCAGCTTGGCCCCGACCGCGCTCGGCGGGCCGATGCCGAGGATCCCCAGCTCGTCGGCGGCCGGGTTGCCGTAGAAGCCGACCACGCGGTGGTCGGGGAAGATGCGCCGCTTGCCGCTCGGGAGGGTCGGGGGCGGGGGCGGCTTGGCGGCGGCGGCCGCGTCGCCCTCGCCCTCGCCCTCGCCGGCGGCCGACCCGCCGCCACCGTCGCCGCCGGTGGCCGCGAAGGCCACGGCCGCGACCAGAGCCAGCGCGACGAGCAGCATCCCGAGCGCCGCGCCCCGGCGGCCCCAGCGCGGGCCGCGCTCGGGGCGCGCGGGCCGAAGCACGCCACCCGCCGGGTACTGGGGCTCTCCCACCATCGCGGGGATTACACCACGTCGGGCCGCGGCGGGCGGCGAAGGCTCATCGGGGGAGGGCTCCGCGGCGGGCGGCGATGACCAGCTTGCGGCGCTGGGGCACCACCGCGCGACCGGCCCGCCGGCCGTAGCCGTCGCGCTCGATCTGGCGCAGGATCTCCCGGTACATCGCGGCGGCGGCGGCGACCGCGCGCCGCCCGTGGCAGAGCAGGCGGATGCCGGCGATGCCCTCCTCGTAGAGCGCGTCGGCGCGCGCGATCTGGTCGCGGACGAGCGCCTCGCGCGCGCCCGGCGCGAAGGAGCCGCCGAAGCGCTCGATGCTCTGCGCCGCGAGGTAGACGCGGCCGTTCGCGAGGTCCTCGTCGATGTCGCGCAGGATGTTCGTCCGCTGCATCGCCATGCCGAGCGCGGCGGCGGTCCGCCGGCCGGCCACCGGGTCCGTCGTCCCCAGGATCGCCGCCATCACCACGCCGACCGTCCCCGCCACGCAGTAGCAGTAGCGGTCGAGCTCGGCCTCGGAGGCGAGCGACTCGCCCGAGAGGTCGTGCGCCATCCCGGCGCAGAAGTCGGCGAGCGCGTCGCGGGGGATGGCGTGGCGGGCCGCCAGGTCGGAGAGGATCGCCACCTCGCGCGTGCGCTCGCCCGGCCGGCCCTCCGCCCAGGCGCGCACCGCGGCGACGCGCTCGGGCGCGTCGGGCTCGCCGTCGTCGACGAGGTCGTCGAGGGTGCGGAAGACGAGGTAGAGGAGGTAGACGTCGTCGCGCAGGTGGCGGGGAAGCAGCCGGCAGGCGAGCGCGAAGGTGCGCGCCACCCGCCGCGTGGTGTCGCGCGCCTCGTCGAGGACGGCGGGGACCGCCATGCCGCTCACTCAGACCGCCAGCCTCTGGCTCGCGGCGGCGCGGGGCGCCGGGTGGTCGGCGGTCACCAGGTTCGCGGTGACCTCCGCGCTCAGCAGGACGCCGGGGATCCCGGCGCCGGGATGGGTCCCGCCGCCGACGTAGTACATCCCCTCGATCGACCGGTCGCGGTTGGGCTGGCGGAAGTAGGCCGACTGGTGGAGCGTCGGCTCGACGGCGAACGCGTTGCCGTAGGCGGCGCCGAGCTCCGTGGCGAAGTCGCGTGGGGTCATCCGGTGCTCGACGCGGACCGACGCGCTCAGCCCGGTGAGCCCGAACGTGTCCTCGAAGTCGGCCATCACCGCGTCGCGCAGGCCGTCGGCGGCGCGCTCCCAGTCGACGCCCGCGCGCAGGTTGGGGACGGGCAGCAGCGCGTAGATCGAGTCGCCCCCGTTCGCGGCCATCGCGGGCTCGGTCCGCGACGGCGCGTGGACGTAGGTCGAGTAGGTCGCGGGCAGCGCCGTGCCGCGCGTGACGGTGCGGATGAAGTCGCGGTAGCCCGAGCCGACGAGCAGCGTGTGGTGCAGGAGCTTCTCGAACGGGCGGTCCGTGCCGAGGTAGAGCAGGAAGGCGGACATGGTGGGCGCCAGCCGGCGCAGCGGCGCGCGCCGGCCGAGCAGCTCGTGCGCGCGCAGGACGTCGGCGTTGGAGACCACCACGTCGGCCGCGATCCGCTCGCCGCCCACCAGCCGGACCCCGCGGATGGTGCCGCCGGAGTGCTCGATCGCCTCCACCGGCGCGCCGCAGCGGACGTCGAGCGGGCGCGCGAGCGCCTCGACGAGCGAGTAGACGCCGCCGTCGGTGTACCAGCCGCCGTCGAGGACCTGGAGGTAGACGAGCGCCCCGTAGATCGCCGGGACGCGGTAGGGGTCCCCGCCGATGAACAGCGAGTGGAAGGAGAACGCCTCGCG
>JAUJME010000321.1 GCA_030447005.1 Solirubrobacteraceae bacterium
GGCGTGGACGTCGGTGCCGCCGGCCGCGCGGGCGACGTCGCCGTAGCTCGCCCAGTGCCCGGGCGGGATCGCGGCGAGGATCTCGGGCAGCTTGTCGGGGTCCATCGGGGCCTCCTCGAATCGAGTCGGAGTGGTCGGATGGCCCGACGCTACGGCCGCGCGCGCACCCCGCCGCCCGCGCCCCCGGATCGGCACACAACCGGCACAGAGCCGCGTCAGTTCGGCAACGACTGCTGGTAGAGCGTGAAGCCGATCGCGCTGCAGACCGCCGCCACGATCCAGAAGCGCAGGATGATCTTGGTCTCCGACCAGGCCTGCAGCTCGAAGTGGTGGTGGATCGGCGCCATCAGGAAGACCCGCTTGCGGAACGTCTGGAACGAGAAGACCTGGATGAGGACGGAGAGCGCCTCGATCACGAAGATCCCCCCGAGGACGATCAGCAGCACCTCCGTCTTGGTCATCACCGCGAGACCCGCCAGCGCGCCGCCCAGGCCGAGCGACCCGGTGTCGCCCATGAAGATCGACGCGGGGAACGAGTTGAACCACAGGAAGCCCACGCACGCCCCGCCGAAGCACGCCGCCACGAGCGCGAGCTCCTCCTGGCCCGTGGTGAAGGTGATCCCGATGTAGGCGAGCAGCACGATCGCCACGGAGCCGGCGGCCAGGCCGTCGAGGCCGTCGGTGAGGTTGACCGCCGAGGTCGTCCCCGCCAGCACGAGGTAGATGAAGACCGGATAGAGATAGCCCAGGTCGATCTGGGCGTCGATCACCCGCAGCCGGAGCGTGTCGGGCAGGTCGGCGAGCCGGGTGGCCATGAGCCAGAGCCCGATCGCGATGAGGACCGTGACGAAGAGCTTCGTCCTCCCTCGCAGGCCGAGCGAGCGCCGCTTGATGATCTTCGTGTAGTCGTCGGCGAAGCCGAGCAGCGCGCAGGCGAACGCCACGCCGAAGACGCCGAGCGCCCGCTGGTCGCCGTCCCACAGCAGCAGGAACGGCACGGCGATCGCCGTGAAGATGATGATCCCGCCCATCGTCGGCGTCCCCGCCTTGGAATGGTGCTCGGGGCCCTCCTCGCGGATGTTCTGGCCGAACTCGCGCTCGCGCAGGAAGCCGATGAACTTCGGCGACAGGAAGACGCAGATGAGCAGCGAGGCGGTGCCCGCGATCAGGGCCTCCCCCATCAGCCCGCCGCCCCGGCGGCGCTGAGCGCCTCGGCGACCCGCCACAGCCCGACGCCGTTGGATGCCTTGACGAGGACGAGGTCGCCGTCGGCGAGCAGTTCGCCGGCCAGCGCCGCGGCCTCCTGCGCGTCGGCGACCGCGTGGGACTCGCCGTCGAACTCGTCGAGCATCGCGGCCGCCCGCGGGCCGACGGTGATGAGCAGCTCGACGCCCGACTCGCGGGCGTGCGCGCCGATCTCGGCGTGCAGCGCGCGCTCCTGCGCCCCGAGCTCGAGCATGTCGCCGAGCACCGCGACGCGGCGGCCGGCAGGAGCTTCTACGGAGAGTTCGTCCAGGGCGGCGCGCATGGAGGGCGGGCTGGCGTTGTAGCAGTCGTTGATGACGGTGGCCCCGCTCGGAAGGGCGACCCGCTGGCCGCGCAGCGGCGAGAGCGAGACGTCGATCCGCCCCTGCGGGCGCACCCCGACCGCGCGCACGGCGGCGACCGCGGCGAGCGCGTTGGTGAGCTGCGGGCCGCTCGAGAACGGGAGCTCGAGTTCGAAGCGCTCCTCCCCCGCCGCCACCACCCGGCCGGCCTCCTCCCAGCGCACGTCGGCGTCCGGGCCGCCGAAGGTGACCACGTCGAGCGCCGGGCGCAGGAGCGGGGCCAGCAGGGCCTCGCCGTGGGGCACCACGGCGACCGCGCCGTCGCGCATCCCCTCGAGCAGCTCGCCCTTGGCGCGCGCGACGCCCGCGAGCGAGCCGAGCTGCTCGAGGTGGACGGGGCCGATGTTGGTGATCACGCCGACGTCGGGCTCGCAGATCGCCGTGAGCTCGGCGATCTGCCCCGCGCCGCGCATCGCGAGCTCGAGCACGAGGACCTCCGTGCCGGCGGGTGCGGCGAGCAGCTCGAGCGGCAGGCCGATCTCCGTGTTGAAGTTGGCGCGGCTCGCCGCCACGGAGCGCTGCGTGCCGGCCATCGCGGCGATCAGGTCCTTGGTCGACGTCTTGCCGACCGACCCGGTCACGCCGATCACCGCCGCGCCGAGCTCGCGCCGCCACGCGCGGGCCAGCGCGTGCAGGGCGAGCAGCGGGTCGGCGGCGCGCAGCACCGCGCCCTCGCCCGCCAGCCCCTCCGACGCCCATTCCGGCCCCACCAGCGCCCCCCACGCGCCGCCCTCGAGGGCGCCGGCCGCGAAGGCGCCGCCGTCGGCGTGCTCCCCGCGCAGCCCGACGAACAGGTCGCCCGGCCCCGCGGCGCGCGAGTCGATCACCGCGCGCGCCGGGCCGCCCGGCGCGCCGCCGCGCACCAGCTCGGCGCCGGCGGCCTCGGCCACCCGCCCGGGGCTCCAGCCGAGCACGATTCAGGCCCGCACGGCGAGCAGCGCCTCGCGCGCCACCGCCACGTCGTCGAAGGGCTCCTTGCGCCCGCCCGCGAACTCCTGGCCCTGCTCGTGGCCCTTGCCGGCGATCACCACCACGTCGCCCGGCTCGGCGAGCTCCACGGCGCGGGCGATCGCGCGCCGGCGGTCGGCGTCGCTCTCCACCGCCGCCGCGGGGCGCTCCCCGATCCCGGCGAGGATCTCCCCGATGATCGCCTCGGGCGGCTCGGAGCGCGGGTTGTCGGAGGTGACGATCACGCGGTCGGCGAGCCGGGCGGCGATCTCCCCCATCAGCGGGCGCTTGCCGCGGTCGCGGTCCCCGCCGCAGCCGAAGACGCAGACCACCCCGCGCTCGGAGAGCTCGCGCGC
>JAUJME010000322.1 GCA_030447005.1 Solirubrobacteraceae bacterium
ACCGGCTTGGTGATCGGCATGAGCGCGAGCGCCGCCTTCACGTCGCCGCCCGTCTTGATCCGCCGCCGCGCGATCGCCATGGCGACGTTCTCCTTGCCCTGGAAGTACTTGTTGGCCGTCTCAGAGGACATCGTCATGCGGACCTTGGGCGTCCAGTCGACGTCGTCGGACCACTCCCAGTAGAGGTTGCCCTCCTCCCCCGGCTCGGCCGCCCGGACGTTGAGAACGAAGTCGAGGTCGGAGAACTCGAAGCGCTGCGGCACGTCGGCGTCGCGGAGCTTGGGGCCCATCTCCGGGTCCTCGCTCATCATCGTGAAGACCTGGTCCATCAGGTCCTGGAACTCCTCGGGCGAGCGGAAGGCGGAGGCCATGGCCTTGTCAGGAGCGCCCCGGCGATGCCTCGGGGGCGGGGTCGACGGCGGGCGCCGTCCCCGCGGGCTTGGTCCCTGCGGAGGGCGTGGCCGAAGCCGGGCGCGCCTCGAGCGCCTCGACGCGGCGCGAGAGCGACGCGACCTCGGCGCGCAGCGCCTCGACGCCTCCGGAGGCGTCCGGGCCGTCGTGCGCGGCGGGCTGCTGGCTGCTCTCGACCACTGGCGCGCGGAAGTGTAGTTCCATGCCCTCCCGCGTGCCGCGCCCGCCGACCCTCCACCTGCAGCCCCACGCCGAGGTCGCCGAGCGCGTGCTCGCGCCGGGGGACCCAGGCCGCGCCCTGCGGCTGGCGCAGTGGCTGCTCGACGCGCCGAAGATGCTCAACCACCACCGGGGGCTGTGGGGCTACACGGGGACGGCGGCCGACGGGCTGCCCCTGACGATCCAGAGCACGGGGATGGGCGGGCCGAGCGCGGCGATCGTCACCGAGGAGCTGGTGCGGCTCGGCGCGCGGCGGATCGTGCGGGTGGGGACGGGCGGCGCGCTCGACGCGCAGCTGTCGCTCGGGTCGCTGGTGGTCGCCGACGCGGTGCTCGGCGGCGACGGCGCGAGCCGCGCGCTCGGCGCGCCGGAGCGCCAGTCGCCCGACCCGGTCCTCACGGAGGCGCTCGCGGCGGCGGCGGGGCCGGGCGCCGTGCGGGCGGACGTCGTCTCCGTCGACCTCTTCTACGCGCCCGGCGACGGCGTGGCCGAGCGGTGGCGAGCGCGGGGTGCGAGCGCCCTCGATCTCGAGGCCGCCGCCGTGCTGGCGGTCTGCGCCGGCCACGGTGTTCCCGCGGCCTGCGTGCTCGCCGTCACGGGGCGGATGGGCGCGCCGGGCGAGCGGCTGGCGGCGGACGGGTTCGCCACCGCCGAGCAGGCGCTCGGCCGGGTCGGCGCCGCGGCGCTGGCCTGACGGCCGGCCGGCCTACTTCTTGGCGGACTTGCGCGACGAGGCGCGCGGCTTCTTCGCGGGCGCCGGCTCGTCGACCTCGAGGCGCTCCTGCTCGCGGGGCACCGGCACGGGCCGCGCGTCGAGGGCGGCGCCGAGGGCGGTGAGCTCGGAGCCGAGCTTGGAGAGCTGGGTCTCGATCGCGGCCAGGCGCTCGTCGGCGCCCGCCCGCGCGGCGGACTGGCTGAGGGCCTCGAAGCGCTGGTCGAGCCGGTCGACGCCGTCCTCGATCCCCTCGAGCCGCTGCGAGACGGACCGCAGCCGGCGGGTGAGCCGCTCGATGTCGGCCGCCGAGGGCAGGTTGAGGGCGCCCATCGCCGCCTCCTGCGCCTGCACCGCGCGCTCGCGCGCCTCGAACGCCCGCGAGATCGTCGAGGTCACGAGCGGGTTCTCGAGCAGGTCCTGGGCGATCTTGCCCAGCGCGTCCTCGCCCTGGCGGGCGATGCGGTCGCGGAAGCTGTCTCCGGCGGCGTCGTCGTCCATGCGCGGCAACGTAGCGCACGGGTCTTCGCCGACCTCGGTATCGAAGCCTCGACTTGAGGGTGATACTCCGCCACTGTCCGCCCGCATCGTCTAAGAAGGAGGGATGCGGGGAAGGAGCCCGCGATGGCCTCGGTCCGGTCGCCTCCCGAACACGGGCGCGCGCGGACGGGGGAACCGGCCGACCACCGGCACAACGCAGCGTTAACCGTTCTAGATTGCATGGCTTCTTACCGACCAGTAGCGTCCCCGCCCGTCCACTGGGTCGGGGCAGGCCGACCCCCGCGGGAGGAAACGGGCTAAACGGATGAATCGACGCAAGCTGCTCACACTGGCCGCCACGGCCGGCGCCTGCACGGCCGGGATGGCCGCGCTGGTCATGCCCGCCTCGGCGGAGCTGCGGACGCTCACCGTCACGCTGCTCGGCGGCCAGCAGGTCGTGGTCACGGTCGACGTGCCGCCCGGCACCCCGCTCGACCAGATCAAGATCCCCGGCATCTCCACGCCGATCGTGAGCGTCGAGGACTCCGGCCCGGCCTCCACGCCGACTCCCGAGCCCGCCCCCAGCCCGTCGCAGACGCCCGCGCCGAGCGGCCCCGCGCCCGGCGGCGGCTCGAGCAAGCCGTCCGCGACCCCCGGCGGCCAGGCCGAGCAGCAGACGGCCCGCCCCGGCAGCGACCGCGCCGGCTCCAAGGGCCGCGGGTCCACCCGGCGCCGCGGCGGCAAGGCGAACGCTCAAGGCGGCCTCGAGGGTGTCGTCGATCCCCTCGCCACCGACGACGGCACCGGCCGCCGCGGCTCGCGCGCCAAGGTCGACCGCGACAACCAGGGGCGCCTGACGGACGGCACGCCGACCCTCAACAACCCGAACTTCTCGCTGGCCACGCCCGGCGCCGCCCCGATCGGCGTCCCGAACTTCTTCATCGAGAAGTTCCGCATCCCGCCGTTCCTCCTCCCGATCTACCAGGCCGCCGGCATCCAGTACGGCATCCGCTGGGAGCTGCTCGCCGCGATCAACGAGATCGAGACGGACTACGGCCGCAACCTCAACGTCTCCTCCGCCGGCGC
>JAUJME010000323.1 GCA_030447005.1 Solirubrobacteraceae bacterium
GCCGCGGCCGAGCTCGAGGCAGATCTTCGGCAGCTGGGTGGTCTTGCCCGAGCCGGTCTCCCCCGCCACGACGACGACCTGGTGCTCGCGGATGGCGGCCATGAGGTCCTCGCGCCGGGCGCTGACCGGGAGCTCGGGCGGATAGGTGACCGCCGGGACGGCCGCCCGCCGCCGCTCCACGCGCGCCTCGGCCTCGGCGACCTCGGCGCTCAGCCCCTCCCACGCCGCCCCGTCCCGCCGGCGGTGCAGCTGGTCGAAGCGCCGCGACAGGCGGTGCTCGTCGCGCAGCGTCAGGTGCCCGAGCGCGGGCGGTGCGGGGGGCGCGGACTCGGGCGTGACGGACACGCCGGCCACGATAGGAGCCTGTCCGCCTCGTGACGCACCGGGAAATGCGCGATTGGAAATCGGGCCGTCCGGCCAACCTGGGCCCAAGCGGGGCGTTGGCCCCTCAAGAACCGCAAATCCTCCCCCAAAGGAGAGCTGGATGAGAGCACGAGCAGCAACGATCGGAACCCTGGTGGCGCTCGTCGGCTTCGGCGCCGGCGGCTCCTTCGCCGTCGCCGGTGAGTTCACGCCGAAGGGCAAGGACCGCGCCGCCGCACAGGCTGCGCCGACCCCCGAGCCCACGAGCCCCGGTCAGTCGCAGTACGGCACCCGTCCCGGCAAGGGCTGCGGCGACAAGAACCACGTCCACACCGGGCCTCCCGGCAACCCGAACGCCAAGCCGTGCCCGGCCCAGTCCGGTCAGAAGAAGTCGGGCACCAGGAAGTCGGCCTCGACGAAGAGGAAGTCGTCCTGTGCCAACAGCCAGAAGGCCAAGGGCAAGAACAAGAAGGCCAACGGCAAGAACAAGAAGGCCTCCAAGCGCAGCAAGAGCAAGTCCTGCAAGCGCGCGTCGGCCAAGTCGAAGTCCAAGAAGAACAAGGCGCGCAGCAAGAAGCGCAGCGCCTCGCGCGGCTAGCCGCCAACCGTCCCCAGGGGCGGATAGTCGAAGCCGGAGACGAAGAGGCGGGCCTCCACGGCCCGCCTCTTCTGCGTCCGGGGGTCCTCGCGCTCGAGACTGGCGCGCAGCGCGGCGAGGTCGGGCTGCAGCGGGTTGAGCCGGGTGGCGCGCGCGACCGCGGGGCCGGCGGGCAGCCCCGCCGCCATCCGGACCACCGTCTCGCCGTAGGCGTACTCCCAGCTCTCGGGATCCCGCCGGCCCGCGCGGGCGAGCGCGGCGACCGCCGCCTCGGCGCGTCCGGCGCGCGCGGCGCAGAAGCCGAGGACGGCGTCGGGCTCCGGGCGCAGGTTCAGCGCGCGCCGGGCCAGGCGGGCGTCCTGGGCCGCGGCGGCGCAGTCGCCGGCGGCGAAGGCGCCGAGGGCGGCGCGGGTGCGTTGCTCGGAGATCGCCAGCAGCCCGGGGCCGAGCGCCGCGGCGAGCAGCGCGAAGGCGGCGGCCGCGCGGGCCGGCAGCGGCACGGCACGGCGGCGCACGCCCGTCTCGGGGGGCGCGGCGAGCGCCGCGCCGCCGAGGGCGAAGATCCAGGCCGTGACCACGGGCAGCTGCCAGTCCCAGTCGATCAGCGCGTGCACCAGCCACGCCGCCAGGGCGGCCAGCGCCGCGCCGCGCGCGTCGCGGCCGGCGGCCTCGCGCCGCGCCAGCCCGCGGGCGATGCCACCGAGCGCGACGAGGAGCGCCAGCAGGCCGACCAGCCCGAGCTCGCCCAGCGTCTCGAGCGGGAGCGAGTGGGCGTTGACCACGTCGGCGGGCAGCGGCCGCAGCCGCCACCACTCGAGCTGGTAGGTCCCCGCCCCGGTGCCCTGGACCGGGGCCTGCTCGAACGCCGCGAGGGCCGCGTCCCAGTAGGCGCGGCGGCTCGAGCCCGAGGCGTCGAGCAGCCGCTGGCGCGCGTCCCCGCCGCCCGCCGTGGCGGGATCGCCGCCGAACGCCTGCAGGCCGCGGTCGAGCGAACCGGTCGCCGCGCCGAGCGCGATCAGGACGACGGCGGCGGCCGTACTCAGCCCCAGAGCGCGCCTGCGGTCCAGGCGCAGGAGGCGCGGCAGCCGCAGGCGGGCGCCCCAGGCGCCGTCCCAGCGGGCGAGCACGAGCCGTGCGACGAAGGCGAACGCCGCACAGCCCGCCAGCACGAGTGCGAGCGCATGGCCCTCACGGGTCGCAGCCGCGCTCGTCGGGTCCTCCCCCGCGAGCTCGCCGGCGCCCAGCGCCGCGGTGAGTGCGACGGCCACCGCGGGCGCGGCCGCGAGCAGCGCGCCCGCCAGCCCCGCCGGCCGGGCGAGGAGCCCGTAGAGCGCAAACCCCAGCAGCGCGACGAGCAGCGAGCCGCGGGAGTAGGAGAGCAGGAGCGCGGTCAGCGCCACCGGCAGCCCTGCCGTGGCGAGCGCGCGAACCGCCCGCGGCCTCGCCGCCGCGGCGAAGTGCAGCAGCCCGATCGCCGCCAGCGCCGCGAGCAGCCCCAGCGCGTTCCAGTAGCCGATCGGCCAACCCAGGCGGCCCGGGAAGATGTTGGGCTGCGTCTCGAAGACGTCGGGCGCGAGCCGCGACGCGAGCGCGGCGACGCAGACCGCCGCCGCCGCGGCCGTGAAGCCGGCCAGCAGCCGGTCGAGCGCGCCGGGGCGGCGGGGGGCGCTCGCGAACAGCACGAAGACCAGCCCGTAGACGAGCACCCGGTCGGCTTCGGCGATCGCCCGCGCCGGGGCGTTCGACCACACCGACGACAGCAGGCTCCAGGCCAGCAGGGCGCCGAGCGCGCCCGCCACGACCGTCGCGGCGCGGCCCAGCCCGGCGAACGGCCGCTCGGCGACCACAGTCCGGACGGCGAGCGCGGCGAGCAGCGCCGCGGCCGCCGCGCCGTGGGCATCGGCGTAGTAGCCGCCGGAGCGGAAGGCGAAGGCCAGCGTCAGC
>JAUJME010000324.1 GCA_030447005.1 Solirubrobacteraceae bacterium
GTCCAGGCGGCGAGCGCGACGCGGCCGCCCGGCTTGAGCACCCGGCGCGTCTCGCGCAGGGCGGCGGACGGGTCGGCCATCAGCATGTAGCCCCAGCGGCAGAGCACGCCGTCGAGCAAGCCGGCGTCGAGGTCGATCGACTCGGCGTCGATCTGCTTGAAGCGCACGTTGGCGAGCCCGAGCTCGGCGGCCCGCTCCTGGGCGTTGGTGAGCATCTCGGGAGCGAAATCGGAGCAGATCAGCGTGCCGCCCGGCTCGACGAGCTCGGCGGCGAGGAAGCCGAGGTCGCCGATCCCCGCCGCCAGCTCGAGCAGCGCGTGGCCGGGCTGGGGCGCCACCGCGTCGGTCATGCGCGCCGAGACGGGCATCGAGGCGCGGGCGAACTGCTCGCGCCGCGCCCGCCAGCCGGCCGCCGACTTGCCCCAGCGCTCGCGGCTGGCCTTGCGGTACTCCTCCGGTGTGCTCACTCAGGCCGACGATAGAGCGCGGCGCAGGAGCTTGCCCGAGCCGGTGCGCGGCAGCGCGTCGACGACCTCGATCGACTTGGGGACCTTGTAGCCCGCGAGGCGCTCCCGGGCGAAGGCGCGCAGCGCCTGCGGGTCGGCCGGCGCGCGGAGGACGACATGGGCGGTCACCGCCTCTCCCCACTCGGGGTCCGGGCGGCCGAAGACGCCGGCGTCGGCGACCGCGGGATGCTCGAGCAGGACCTCCTCGACCTCGGCCGGCGCGACGTTCTCCCCGCCCGTGACGATCGTGTCCGTCCTGCGGCCGATCACCGTCAGCCGGCCGCGGTCGTCGAGGCGGCCGAGGTCTCCGGTGGACAGCGTGGCGCCGCCCGCGACGGTCGCCCCGGAGACGAGGATCTCGCCGTCGGGCGCAATCCGGAGGTCGAGGCCCTCGAGCGGTGGGCCCTGGGTGTCGAGGTCGCCGACCTCGGAGATGGTCACCGACGAGCTGGCCTGGGTGAGCCCGTAGGTCTGGCGGACGGGGACCCGCGCGGCGGCCGCCCGGGCGAGCAGGGCGCGCGGGGCGCCGGCGCCGCCGAGGAGGACCGCGCGCAGGCCCGGCGGGGCCTCGAGCCCCGCGTCGAGCGCGCGGGCGAGCTGGGTGGGGACGAGCGAGGCGAGGGTCGCGCCGTGGAGCTCGGCGCCCTCGAGCGGCCGCAGGACGACGGTGATGCCGAAGGCGGCGGCGCGCAGCAGGACCATCAGGCCGCCGACGTGGGAGAGCGGAAGCGGGCACAGCCACCGCTCCTCCCGGTAGGGCCCCAGGATCCGCGCCGACGCGTGCGTCTGCGCGGCGACGTTCTCGCGCGTGAGCGTGACGGGCCTCGGCGCGCCCGTCGTGCCGCTCGTGTGGACGATCAGCGCCGCGCCGGGCTCTACGGGGGCGCCGGAGGCCAGGACCGCGACGCGCTCGCGCTCACCGAGTCGCGGGTCGACCGGCACCGCCACCGCCCGGCGCAGGACGCAGGCGTGCAGGCGGACGGCGAAGGCCAGGTCGGGCGGGCCCTCGAGCGCGACCCGCTGCCCGGCCGCCACGTCGACGCTTCGCGCGGCCGCCAGCAGCTCCGCGAAGGTCAGCCATCCCGCCGGCGTCTCGATCGCGACGCGTCGGGGATGGGCGTCGGCGGCGGCGGCCAGCCAGGCGTCGATCGGCACGGGCCAGAGGCTAGTCTCGGGCGTCCCCATGACGACCACCTGGACCCCCGGCGCCGAGTACGAGGACATCCGCTACGAGCTCTCCGGGGGCGAGGACGCCGGGATCGCGAAGATCACCATCGCCCGGCCCGAGGTCCGCAACGCGTTCCGGCCGCAGACGATCATCGAGATCTCCGACGCGCTCGAGCGCGCGCGCGAGGACACGTCGGTCGGGGTGATCGTCCTCACCGGCGAGGGCGAGCTGGCGTTCTGCTCGGGCGGCGACCAGCGCGTGCGCGGCGACCAGGGCTACGAGACCGAGCCGGGCTCGGGCGCGGGGCGCTTCCACGTCACCGACCTCCACGTCCAGATCCGGCGGCTGCCCAAGCCGGTGGTGGCGATGGTGGCCGGCTACGCGGTCGGCGGCGGCCACGTCCTGCACCTCGTCTGCGACCTCACGATCGCCGCCGACAACGCGCGCTTCGGCCAGACGGGGCCGAAGGTCGGCTCGTTCGACGGCGGCTTCGGGGCGGGGCTGCTGGCCAACGTCGTCGGGCAGAAGAAGGCCAAGGAGATCTGGTTCCTGTGCCGGCAGTACGACGCCCGGCAGGCGCTCGAGATGGGGCTCGTCAACACCGTCGTGCCGCTCGACCGCCTCGAGGAGGAGACGGTGCAGTGGTGCCGCGAGATGCTCGCCCTCTCCCCCTTCTCGCTGCGGCTGCTCAAGGCGTCCTTCCACGCCGCCGAGGACGGCCTGGCCGGCATCCAGCAGCTCGCCCACGACACGAACCTCCTCTTCTACGCCTCCGAGGAGGCGCGCGAGGGGCGCGAGGCCTACAAGGCCAAGCGGACGCCCGACTTCTCGAAGTTCCCGAAGCGCCCCTGATGCGCATCTGGCTGATGGCCGCCCGGCCGCGGACGCTGCCCGCGGCGGTCGCGCCCGTCCTGGTGGGCACCGCGCTCGCCGCGACGCAGGGGACGTTCAAGCCGCTGACGTTCGTCGCCGCGATGCTCGGCGCGCTCTTCATCCAGATCGGGACCAATCTCTCCAACGACTACTCCGACGCGCGCCGCGGCGCCGACACCGAGGACCGCCTCGGCCCCGTGCGGGTGACCGCCGGCGGCTTGGTCCCGCCCCGGCAGGTCCTCATCGCCACCTACGTCTCCTTCGCGCTCGCCGTGCTGGCGGGCAGCTACCTGATCGCCACCGCGGGGTGGGAGCTGCTGGTGGCCGGCGTCGCCTCGATCGTCGCCGGCGTCCTCT
>JAUJME010000325.1 GCA_030447005.1 Solirubrobacteraceae bacterium
GCGCGCCCCCCGCGGCCCCCCGGCGGGGGGGCGGGGGGCCGACCCGCGGGGGGGGCAGGGACACCCCCCGGCGGGGTGCCGCCGGCGCGCCGCCGCGCGGGCCGCCGCGCGGCCGGCGGGGGGGGGGGGGGGGGGGGGCCGGGCCCCCCGCCCCCCCCCCCCCGGGCCGGGGGGGGCGGGGGGGCCCCCCACCCCCACCCCCGCGACTCGCCACGTCCGACGCGGCCAGGCCGCCGAGCACCAGCGCCAGGCCGAGCAGCAGCACGGCGCGGCGCCGCCGCGTCATGCCGCCCTCCGCGCGGCCGGCAGCTCGAGGCCCAGGCGCGCGCCCGCGGGCGACGGCGCCGCCGCCAGACGCCCGCCGTGCCGCGTCGCGATCTCGGCGGCGATCGCCAGGCCCCTCCCCCGGCTGCCGCGCCCGGCGCGCGGGCGCCGCGTCAGCTCGGCGACCGGCGCGGGCAGGCCGGCGCCGTCGTCGCGCACCTCGATGCGCACGCTGCCGTGCGCGCGGCTCGCACGCAGCTCGACGGTGCCGTCGCCGTGCTCGAGCGCGTTGGCGAGCAGGTTGCCGACCGCCTGCGCGAGGCGGACCGCGTCGCCGCGCACGAGCAGCCCCGACCCCGCCACGACGCGCAGGCGCCGGCCACGCCGGCGGGCGGCGACCTGCCAGGTCAGCGCCTGCTGGGCGAGCAGGCAGCCGACGTCGACCACGTCGCTCGCGTCGGCCGCGCGCCGGCCCGACCGCGCCGCGTCGAGGTCGTCGAGCGCGCGCGCCGCGCGCCGCAGCTCGAGGTCGACGGCCGCCAGCCGCGCCCCCGGCCCGCCCTCGCCGCGCGCGGCGTGCAGCGCCAGCCCGGCGGCCTGCAGCGGGCCGGCCACCTCGTGGCACGCGCGCGCGACCAGCTCGGCCCGCCGCCGCTGCACCACCACGGCCACCGCCACCGCCAGCGCGGCGAGCAGCCAGCCGCACGTCGCCACGGCGCTCACCGCGTCACCGGCCCGTCGACGAGGCGGTAGCCGACGCCCCAGACGTTGACCACGTACCGGTCGCCGTGCACCGCGAGCTTCTGGCGCAGCCGGCACGCGTGGGAGTCGAGCGTGCGCGTCTGGCCGCTCGACCGGAAGCCCCAGACCTGGCGCAGCAGCTCGTCCTTGGTGAACACGCGCACCGGCTCGCCCGCCAGCGCGCGCAGCAGCGCGAACTCCTTCTGCGACAGCTCGACGCGCTCGCCGCGCACCGTCACCTCGCGCGACGCCGGGTCGAGCTCGAGCGTGCCGATCCGCAGGCGACCCATCCCGGGGCGCTGCTGCGCCCGGCGCAGCAGCGCGGCGACCCGTGCGCGCAGCTCCGCGTAGGCGAACGGCTTGCAGACGTAGTCGTCGGCGCCGCGCTCGAAGCCGCGGATGCGGTCGAGGTCGGCGCGGCGCCCGCTGAGGACGACGATCGGCAGGCGCGGATCGACCGCGGACGCGACACCGTCGGCCTCGCGCACGCGCGCGACGAGGTCGAGCCCCGACGCGTCGGGCAGCCCGACGTCGACGAGCGCGAGGTCGGGGAACTTCGTCGCCATCAGGCGTAGCGCGTCCTTGGCGCAGTCGGCCGTGAGCAGGTCGTAGCCGTCGGCGGCGAGGTTGTCGGCGAGGAACGCGCGCGTCGCGTCGTCGTCCTCGACGACGAGGATGGTGGAGGCGTCGTCGGTCATGTCCGCACGACCCGCGCGGACGTCCGGACTCGCCCCCCGTCTGCGCTACGTGCGCTGCCCGCGCGGCACGACGAGCACCTCGGACACGTTGACGTGCGCCGGCTGGGCGAGGGCGTAGACGATCGCCTGGGCGATGTCGTCGGCCTGCAGCGGCTCGCCGATCTGGTCGCGCATCTTCTCCATCGCCTGCACGACGACCGGGTTGGTGTTGTGGCCCTGCAGCTCGGTCTCGACGTAGCCGGGCTCGATGACGGTGACGCGGATGCCGGCGTGGAGCGCCTCCTGGCGCAGCGCCTCGCTGAACCCGGTGACGCCGAACTTGGTCATGTTGTAGACCGCCGCGCCGAGCGACGCGCGGCGCCCGGCGACGGAGCTGACGTTGACGATGTGCCCGCCGCCCGCCTCGCCCATCAGCGGCAGCGCGGCGTGCGTGCAGTACAGGAGCCCGAGGCAGTTGACCTCGATCATCTGGCGCCACTGGCCGGTGTCGGCGCCGGTGACGGGACCGAGCAGCATCACGCCCGCGTTGTTGACGAGCGCGTCGAGGCGGCCGAGCTGCTCGTGGGCGTGCGCGACGAACGCCCGCGCCTCGCCCTCCTTGGCGACGTCGGTCGCCAGCGCGACCGCGCGCCCGCCCTGCTGCTCGATCCGCGCGGTGAGCGCCTCGAGCCGGTCGGCGCGCCGGCCCGCCAGCGCGACGCTCCCGCCGGCGCGCGCCACGAGCATCGCGGTCGCCTCGCCGATGCCCGAGGTCGCGCCGGTGATCGCCACTGCCCTTCCACTGAGGTCCATCCGCCGGACCCTACGCAAAGCGCTGCAAGTTCCCGTTCAGGACGCGAAATCGCAGAGGACTCGTACCTAAGATGCCGACGCCCCGGGCAGGGGCTCGCGCACATGGACACGACACGACGAGGCAACTACGACTCCGGAGAGGACTTCGTCCTCGAGTACGGCGAGCTGCGGTTCACGTTCAACGAGCGCGACTTCAGCGAGCGCTGCGAGCAGGCCGCGCGCAAGCTCGGCTTCGTGCGCGACGCGCTCGGCGACGAGGAGCGCGAGGACCTCGTCAACCTCGCCGTCAACGGCGAGATCGCCGAGCCGGCGTCCGCCCTCGGAGACCACGTCAACGACTGCTGGCCTGAGCTGGTCGGCCCCGCCGACCGCTCGCTCGTGCACTGGCTGCGCCGGCTCGTGTTCCGCT
>JAUJME010000326.1 GCA_030447005.1 Solirubrobacteraceae bacterium
CACTCGGCGCGCTTCGACGAGCGCGTGCTCCGCCAGGCCTTCGCGCGCGCGGCGCTCGACTGGCCGGCCCCGCCCGTGATCTGCACGGTCGCGCTCGCGCGGCGCTTCGCGCCGCTCCAGCGCCGGCGCGGGCTGGCCCCGCTCGCCGACGCGCTGGGGATCGACGTCGAGGCCACCCATCGCGCTCTGCCCGACGCCGAGACCTGCGGGCGGGTCTTCTGCGCGCTCTTCGCGCGGCTGTGCGCCCACGCGCAGACGGTCGGCGAGGCGCTCGCGCTTCTCCGCCCGCAGCGCCGGCGCTCCGCGCGGCCGCGGGCGACCGCCCGCCGTCGGCCGCCCGAGCGCCGGCCCGACCTCTCGCGGCTGCCGAAGGACCCCGGCGTCTACGTCTTCCGCGACGCCGACGGCCATCCGCTCTACGTCGGCAAGTCGGTCTGCCTGCGCACCCGCGCGCGGAGCCACTTCACCGACGCCTCGGCGGTGTGGACGGGCCACGCCGAGCAGGTCGACTACGAGACGACGGAGTCCGAGCTCGGGGCGCTGCTGCTCGAGGGCCGGCTCATCCGGGCGCTCAAGCCGCCCGGCAACGTCCGCGGCAAGGCGGAGCCCGACGGCTACGTCTACCTCCGCTGCCGCCTCGACATCCCGTTCCCGATCCTCGAGGTCGCCCGCGAGCCGGCCGCCGGGCACGCGGTCTGCGTCGGCCCGGTGCGCGGGCGCGCCGCCGCCGCCGAGCTCGTCGAGCAGCTCAACTCGCTCTTCGGCCTGCGCCACTGCGGCCGGACCCTGCCGCGGCGCCCCCATCCGTCGGCCTACGGGCAGATGGGGCGCTGCCTGTCGCCGTGCCTCGGCGATCTCGATCCCAACCTCTACCGCGAGCGCCTGGACCGCGCGCTGGCGCTCTTCACCGGGGCGGGCGACGGCCGCACCGCGCTGCTCGCCCATATCGAGGACCAGATGCGCGCGGCGGCCGCGGGGGAGGCATTCGAGCGCGCGGCCTGGCTGCGGCGCCGCCACGAGCGGCTGAGCTCGCTCACCGCGCGGCTGGGCGGCGTGCTGCGCGCGGCCCACGCGGGCGCGCGGCTCGTGCTGGCGCCCCACCCGAGCGAGACCGGGCGGCTCGACGCCTTCTGGGTGGCCGGCGGCCGGGTGGTCGACTGGGGGCGGCTGCCCGACTCGGCCGACGAGATCGCCGAGCGCACGTGGGAGGCACGGCGCGCGGGCGGCGGCTGGCTGCGGCCCGAGGAGCTCGACGAGGTCCGGCTGGTCGGCGCCTGGCTGGCCTCGCGGGAGGTGCGGGTGCTCGAGCTCGAGCCCGAGCCGGGGCGGGCCCGGCTCAACGGCTTCGTCGCCGCGGCGCGCGCGTGGCGGCCCCATGAGACGACGAAGGCCGCCTCCTGAGGAAGCGGCCCGTGCCCCTCTTATCGGCAGGTGCCTGGAGGGACTTGAGCCCTCTTCTCGTGTTGGCGCGTTGCCGCTCTAACGGAACGGGAGGTCGACCACCGTGGCGGCGGTCTCACCGGCCGCGAGGGTGTCGCCCGGGGCGGCTTCGCGGCGCACGATGGCCAGCGCGATCGGCCCGAAGGCGGGGGAGTCGGCGACCGTCCCGACCCGCCCGACGACCTTCTCGCCCAGCCGCAGCTCCGTGCCCGGTGCCACGCCCCGAGCCGCGAGGCGCAGCCCGCGCAGGTGGCGGTTCGGCTTGCCGCGGTAGTGCAGGCGCGCGACCGTCTCCTGCCCGACGTAACAGCCCTTGGTGAACGAGACGGCGCGCTGGTTGAGCCCCGCCTCCTGGGGGATCACCGTGTCGTCGAGCTCGAAGCCGTAGCGGGGGCGCCCCCGCTCCACGCGGACGACCTCGGCGGCGGCCTCGGAGACGGGGACCGCCCCCGCGTCGCGCAGCGCCGCGGCCACCCGGTCGGTGTCCTCGGCGAGGCAGAGGACGTCGACGTCGCCGCCGTCGGTGGCGATGAGGCGGACGGGGGCGCCGCCCACCTCCGCCTCGGCGTGGTCGTGCTCCTTCCCCCCGAGCCCGGCGGCGTCGGCGCCGGCGACGCGGCGCGCCTCGGGCCCGATCAGCGACAGCAGGCCGCGCTGGAGCGTGCGCTTGTGGAGCTCGGCGTCGCGCCCGAGCTTCGTCCGGCGCAGGAGGTTGAAGAGCTCCTGGAGGGCAGGGCGCTCGCAGTCGAGCAGCAGCTCGTCGCCGGCGTCGAGGATCCGCAGGTCGCCGAGCATCTTGCCCTTGTGGGTGAGGAAGGCGGCGTAGAGACCGCGGCCCGGCGCGAGCCCCTCGACGTCGTTGGTGACCTGCCCCTGGAGGAAGGCCTTCGCCTCTGGGCCGGTGGCGGCGAGCTTGCCGCGCTCGGAGCGGTCGAGCAGCCCGCAGCCGGCGTGCAGCGCCTCCTGCTCGGAGGCGGCCGGAGCGGGATGGGTGGCCGGGGTCACCACTGCGGCTCATCGTAGAAGCCGCGGGTGCGCAGCAGCCGGCGCTCGACCTCGCGCTGGACCTCCTCGACGACGACCGCGTCGGGCACCCCGGCGGCGATCGCCGCGCGCACCACCGCGCACTCCTCGCCGCCGTCCAGGCGCTCGAGCAGCTCGAGCAGGCCGTGCAGGGACAGCCCGCGGGCGGGCGCGAGCGGATCGTCGTCGGGGTCGGGCGCGGCGGACGTGACTCGTATGATGCCGCGGATGGGCGCCCTCGCCGAGGACTTCGACGCGATCGTCGACTCGCTGCCGTCGGACTGGACCGACCTCGAGCTCGACCTGCGCGTCGACGAGGACCGCTACATCGACGCGGCGACGATCATCCTCCAGGTCAACGCGCAGCCCTACTCCCACCACGACTGGCACTGGCGGATCCTCATCGCCCACCAGTTCGGCCACGCCGCCGC
>JAUJME010000041.1 GCA_030447005.1 Solirubrobacteraceae bacterium
ACATGCGCGAGTAGCGCCCGTCGAGGGTGTCCATCAGCGAGCCGACGATGAACGCCAGCCCGCCGAGGAAGAAGGCGTCGGCGAACACGAGCACCGCCGCGACGACGTTGAGCGCCAGCCCGGTCAGCGAGATGGCGTTCGGCGTCAGCCGCGACTCGATGAGCCGGTTGCGGGCCTGCTCGCGGCGCGTCGACAGCGCGCTCACGGCGTCGCGACCTGCGCGCCGTCGAAGCGCCACGCCGCGGGGCGGACGCGCGCGAGCTCGCGGGCGGTGAGCGCCGCGAGGCCGGCGACGAGCGCGCCGAGGACGGCGTCGAGGACGAAGTGGTTGGCCGTCGCGACGATGACGAACGTCACGACGAACGGGTAGGCCCACCACCACGTCCGCGCCACGCGGTGCTCGACCAGCCGCGCGAGCGACCAGCCGATGACGAGCGCGTAGCCGACGTGCATCGACGGGATCGCCGCGTACGGGTTGAACAGCGCGTCGACCGTGGCGCTGTCGGGCTCGACGCCGGTGAAGTCCGAGACGCTGTCGAAGAAGCCCCACTCGGGGAAGAAGCGCGGCGGCGCGGTCGGGTAGAGCACGTAGCCGACGAGGGCGAAGCCCATCGCCACGATCATCATGTTGCGCACGAAGTAGAAGCTGCGGTTGCGGAACAGGTAGATCCACAGCAGCGCGCCGATCATGATCGAGGTCTGCGCGTTGACGTAGACCCACGAGGCCGCGTCGACGAGCAGCCCCGAGCCCATCGCCCACGCCTGGACGCTCGGCTCGACGAACAGCCCGAGCGTGCGCTCGAGCGAGATCACCCCGCGCGCGTTGTCGAACGCGGCCTGCGCGGCGCCGGGGTCGTCGGCGAAGCCGCGCACGACCGAGTACGCGTAGTAGGTCGCCGCCAGGAGGACGATCTGCCGGACGAGGTCGAGCGGCCCGTGCGGCAGGGCACGGGCGAACCCCGAGGCTATGCGCGGGCGGCGACGCACCGGGCGAGTCTACTCCTCGTCGGGCCGGCAGCTAGGGCCGCGGGCGACGATCCGCGCGGGATCGAACCGGGCGCCGACGCGAAGCACGCCGCGGCGTGCGGCGTCGACGATCGTCCAGCCGCCGGGCCCCTCGCGCACGCAGCCGCGGCCGCGCTCCAGCCGCCAGTAGGGCGTCCAGCGGACGCGGACCACGTGCTTCCCCGGGCGGCCGGCCTCGAGCGTGAACGACGACGGCCCGATGCGGCGCACCGTGGCGTCGCGGCCGGCCAGGCCGCGCGCGTCGACCACCTCGAACAGGCGCCACCGGCGGTCGGACCACACCTCGTCGAGGAACGGGAGGCCGCGGCGGATGAGGCGCGCCTCCTGGCGCGCGGCGGGGTCGAGCGGCACGTCGGGCAGCGCGACGTACCGGACGCCGTTGGTGTGCAGCCAGTGCTGATAGCGCTCGGCGGTCAGCCGGCGGCCCTGGCGGAAGAGGGGGTTGAACTTGACGTCGAGCTGGGTCTCCCAGCCGCGCGCCAGCGGCAGGCGCCGCGCGACGTGGACCGACTCCCAGTGCATGCGGGTGAACGGGATCTCGACGCGCGTGGCGGCATCGGCGCGGCCCTCGATCTGCTCGATCAACGGCGCGTAGAACGCCGCCTGCGAGGACGGGTCGACGAGGCCCTTGGCGGTCTCGCGCACGGGGCCGTACCACTGCCACGCGAGCAGCGGGACGATGGCGAGGGCCAGCACCGGTCCGCGGACGCCCGTGCGGCGGGAGAGCAGCGCGCAGACGAGCACCGGGCCGGCGAACATGGCGGCGAGCCGCGTCGCGTTGCTGCCCATCGGGGTCGCGACGAGGAACGCGGCGAGCGCACACACGCCGTACAGGAGCGTCCCCGTGCGCAGCGTGCGCTCCGTGCGCGGCAGCAGGACGAACACGGTCGCGATCACGGCGACGACCGCGAGGAACGAGAGCTGCCCCCACGGCTGCGAGCCGCCCTCGGGGAAGGCGACGGCCAGCGCGAGCGCGGGCGCGAACGCCGCGGCGGCGATCCCGAGGCCGTCGCGTCGCCTGCGGTCGGCGACCCACAGGGCGCCGCCGGCGAGGGCGAGGAACAGCCCGGCGACCGGGCTGGCGCATGTGGTCAGCACGGCGAGCAGCGCGGCGGCGCGGGGCCGCCCCCGCTGCAGCGCCAGCAGCGCGGCGAGGGCGAAGGCGACACCGAAGCCGAACGTCAGCCGGCCGATGAAGAGGTCGGTCGCGGTGGCGGCCGCGAACCACAGCGTCCCCCAGCGCGCGCGGTGGCCGAAGTGGCGTCCGGCGAGCTCGGCGAACAGCGCCGCCGAGACGACCGCGGCGAGGGCGCCGACGACGCGCGGGCCGAGCAGGGCGGCGAGCGGCGGGAACAGCAGCGAGTAGCCGGGCGTGTGGTGGCCGGCGTACCACTGGGCGTTGAACAGGGTGAAGCCGTGCTGCTCGAACAGGCCGGTCCGGTAGACCTGGGCGGCGAGATCCGGCGTCGGCGGCGCGAACAGCAGCCACAGCCCGGCGATCACGGCGGCGGCGAGCGCGGGGATCGGCCAGGGGCGGGTGGGTCGCGGCGCGGGCGGCATGAGTCGTGCGGGTCAGCGGCAGCGCGGGGACGACGCCCGGATGCGTCCGGGGCTGAAACGGGTACGGACCGTCAGCGGGCCGGGCTCCCGGGCGCGCACCTGCGTCCATCCGCCGGGCGCAGGTCCGATGCACCCGCGTCCGGAGGCGAGCGACCAGTATGGCGTGTAGCGGACGAGCACCGTGCTGGCGCCCGGGCGGCGGGCGTCGAGCGTGAAGCCGTCGGCGGTCAGGCGCGTGAGCGTGGCGGCGCCGCCGGCGAGCGGCGCGCGGTCGCGCACGGCCCACACGCGCCAGCGCCCCGGGCGGCCCACCTCGGTCAAGAACGGCGGCTCGCGCAGCAGCAGCTCCTTCTCCGCCTCGGCGGACGCGTCCATCGGCACGCCCTCGGGCAACGCGACGTAGCCGATGCCGTTGCGGCGCAGCCACTGCGCGTAGCGGGCGGGCGTGAGCGCGCCGTCGTCGTAGAAGAGCGCGTTGCGGTCGCGGTCGAGCTGGCGCTCCCAGCCGCGGGCGAGCGCGACGTGCGGCGCGACGTGGACCGTCTCGCCGTGGCTCTGCGTGAACGGGATCTCGATCCGCGTACGCCCCGCGTCGCCGCGCGCGCGCAGGAAGTCGACGAGCGGCCGGTGGAACGCCGCGGTCGTCGAGGGATCGTCGCCGGCGCGCCGCACGTCGCGCACCGCCGGCTGGACCACCCAGTACGCGATCGGCAGCGCCAGCACGGCGAGCGCCAGGCGACGGTGCGGCCACAGCAGCGCGAAGGCGACCGGCCCGGCCAACAGCGCGCCGAGCCGCGCGGCGTTGCCGCCGACCGGCGAGGGGATGACCAGCGCGGCCACGCACAGCAGCGCGTACAGCCCCCCGCCGACCCGCAGCGGCCCGGGCGGCGCCACCACGGCCACCGCGACCCCCGCCGCGAACGCCGGAAGGAACGCGGAGGCCACGAACGGGAACGTCCCGCCCTGCGGAAAGGCGACCACGAGGAAGAGCGTCGGCACCGCGGCACCCACCACCAACGCCACGCCCGAACGCGTGGCGGGGGTCAGGCCCCCACCACCCTCGACCTGGCGGTCGACGGTGGGAGGGGTCAGGCCCCCACCACCCTCGAGCGCCGCTCGAGTGTTGAAGGGGTCTGACCCTTTCAAGGCGAGCGCGGCTCCGGCGAGGGCGGCGAAGAGCGCGGCGACGGGGGAGGCGAGGGCGGTGAACGCTCCGGCGAGGGCGGCGAGGAGCGGGCGCCTGCGGGCCGCGGCGAGGACGGCGGCGATGCCGAACGCCGTGCCGAGGATGAACGTCAGGCGGCCGCTCAGCAGCGACGCGAGGAGCGCCGGGACGAGGAGCAGCGCGGCGGCCGGGCCGGCGAGCGCCCCGAACGCGGCGGTGGCGGCGAGCGCGGCGAGCACGCCGACGACCTCCTCGCCGAGCGCGGCGGCGAGCGGCGGGAAGAGGACGCTGTAGCCCGGCGTGTGGTGGCCGCCGTACCACGCCGTGTTGAACAGCGTGAAGCCCTCGCGCTCGAACAGGCCGGCGCGGAACTGCTGCGCGGCGAGGTCGGCACTCGCCGGTTGCCACGCCAGGTACGCCGCGCAGCCCACCGCGGCCGCGAGCAGCGCTAGCCGAGGAACGCCGCGACCTCGTCGACCAGCGTGGAGTCGTCGACCCACGGCCAGTGCCCGGCGTCCGGCCGGACGATCCGCTCCGCGCCCAGCACGTCCGTGTACGCGTCGGCGAACCGCGTCGCGAGGTAGGGGTCGCGGCCGCCCCACACGACGAGCGACGGCACGCCGCGCAGGCGCGCCAGATCGCGCCCCGCCTCGGCCAGCCGGTCCGCCGGCGCCGAGCGGTAGAGCCGCAGCACCGCCCGCTGCGTCCCCGGGTCCCAGTGCCGCGCCGCCTGCTCGCCGAGGTCGCCGGGCAGGGCACGCCGAAGGACCGCCGTGGGGGCGCCCATGGCGAGCTCGCCCAGCCCGGGCGTCCGCCACACGCGCGCCCACCGGTGCCACGAGTAGCCGGGCAGCAGCGGCACCGCGTCGATGACCACGAGTCGCTCGACCCGCTCCGGATTCGCGGCCGCCCAGATCAGTGCCGCGCCGCCCCAGTCGTGGACCACCAGGCGGACGCGCTCGAGGCCGAGCGCGTCGACGAACGCGCCGGCGAACCGCGCGAGCCCGTCCATCGTGAAGTCGCCGTCGCCGCGCTTGGAGGAGCGGCCCCAGCCCGGCAGGTCGGGCGCCACGCCGCCCGTGCGCTCGAGGAACGGCAACCAGTCGTCCGAGCTGGTGGGGTTGCCGTGCACGTAGAGGACCGGCGCGGCGTCGCCGCCGGGCGCCGGCGCCGAGCGCCAGAACACCGGCCACGGATCGTCCGCCCAGCCCGCGATCGGCTCGAGGTGCTCGTCGACCATCGCCCGCCATGATGGCGGGATGCGCATCCTGCTCCTCGGCGAGGCCCTGGTGGACCTCATCTGCGAGCGCCCCGTGAGCGGCCTGACCGAGGCCGACGCCTTCGTCCCGCACTTCGGCGGCGCGGTGGCCAACGTGGCCGTCGGCGCGGCCCGCCAGGGCGCGCGCGTCGAGCTGGCGGGCGGCGCCGGCGACGACGCGTGGGGCGCGTGGCTGCGCGATCGCCTGGCGCAGGAGGGCGTCGGCCTGCAGTGGTTCGGGACCGTACGCGGGGTCGTCACGCCGGTCGCCTTCGTCACCGTCGACGAGCACGGCGAGCCGAGCTATGCGATCTACGGGGACACGATCGAGGCCATCGTCGCCGCGCTCGAGGAGACGCTGCTCGACGCGGTCGCGCAGTGCGACGCCCTGTTCATCACCTCCAACACGCTGGTCGGCATCCGCGAGCGCGCGCTCACGCTCGCCGCGCGCGACCGCGCGCTCGAGCTGGGCAAGCCGGTCGCCGTGGACCCCAACCTGCGCCTGCACCGCTGGGAGACGCCGGCGCAGGCCGCCTCCGAGGCGCGCGACCTGGCCAAGGGCGCCTTCCTGCTCAAGTGCAACGCCGAGGAGGCGCGCCTGCTCAGCGGCGAGGACGAGCCCGCCCGCGCCGCGGAGGGGCTGCTGGCGATGGGCGCCGAGCACGTCGTCATCACGCGCGGAGCGCAGGGCGCGCTCCTGCGCGGCGGCGGCATGAAGCTCGACCTGGCCGGCGCGCCGGCGACGCCGGTCAGCACCGTGGGCGCCGGCGACGCGTTCTGCGGCGTCCTGCTCGGCCGCCTGGCCGCCACCGGCTTCTACCCGGCCGCGATCGGCGCGGCGCTGCCCGACGCCGTGCAGGAGGCGGCGCGCGCGGTCGAGCGCTGGGGAGCGCTGTGAGCCGCGTGCGCCGCATCCGCGCGCGCCTGCGCGACGTCTACGGCACGCCGGCGCTCGCCCCGCACCACGCGCCGCTCGACGAGCTGATCCTCACCGTCCTCTCGCAGTCGACGAACGACCGCAACCGCGACGTCGCCTTCCTGCGGCTGCGCGAGCGCTTCGGCGGCTCGTGGGAGGCCGTCCGCGACGCGCCGGTCGGCGACGTCGAGGAGGCGATCCGCCCGGGCGGCATCTCCCGCGTCAAGTCGGTGCGCATCCAGCAGATCCTGGAGGCGATCGGCGAGGGCGGCCGCGATCTGCATCTCGACGACCTCGCGGAGATGCCCGTCGGCCAGGCGCGCGACCGCCTCACCGCCCTGCCCGGCGTCGGGCGCAAGACCGCGGCCTGCGTGCTCCTCTTCAGCTTCGGCATGCGCGACGTCCCGGTCGACACGCACGTCGGTCGCGTCGGGACCCGCCTCGCGCTGCTGCCCGCCGACCCGAACCTCGACCGCCAGCACGACGCGATGCTCGCGCTGACGCCGCGCGGGGCGGAGCTCGAGCTGCACGTCAACCTGCTGCGCCATGGCCGGCGCACCTGCCACGCCCAGCGCCCCGCGTGCCTGCGCTGCGACCTGCGACGGATGTGCCCGAGCCGCCGGGCGTGACCCGCGCGCCGACGCGCGTGTGGCACCTCGAGCTCGACGAGCTGCGGCCCGCGCGCGGCGCCGCGCAGGCCGACGTCCGCCGCGCCGAGGTGCCCTTCGGGCCGCTCAACCGCTTCTTCTACCTCGAGGTCGGCCGCGACCTGCACTGGGTCGACCGCCTCGGCTGGTCGGCGGCGCGCTGGCAGGCCTGGGCGGACGGGATCGAGACGTGGCTCGTCCACGATCGCGGCACGCCGGCCGGCTACGCCGAGCTGCGCACCCGCGGCGACGCCGAGGAGATCGCCTTCTTCGGCCTCCTCGCGCCGTTCCGGGGCCGCGGTTTCGGCGGCGCGCTGCTCACCCGCGTCGTCGAGCGCGCGCTCGAGCGCGGCGCCGGCGGGACGGTCTGCCTCGACACGTGCGAGCTCGACGGCCCCCACGCGCTCGACAACTACCGCGCCCGCGGCTTCGAGGTCGTTCGCGAGACGGTCGAGCCGCGCGGGCGCCGCGTCACCCCGTGACGGGCTCGTCGCCGAGCAGCCGCTCGAGGTCCGCGCGACGATTCACGCCGAGCTTGCGGTAGGCGCCGCGCAGATGCCATTCGACCGTCTTGCGGCTGACGAACAGCGACTCGGCGATCTGGCGGTTCGTGAGTCCCTGGGCGGCGAGGACGACGACCCGCCGCTCGCCCGCGGTGAGCGCCTCGGCCCCGTCGCGCGCCGCGCGGCGCGGCCGCCCGCCGGCGAGGACCAGCTCCTCGCGGGCGGTCGCGGCCAGGGCGTGCGCGCCGCTGCGGTCGGCGAGGTCGAGGGCCTCGCGCAGGACGTCGGCCGACGACGTGCGGTACCCGGCGCGCCGCAGCGCCGCGCCGTGATCGGCGAGCGCGCGGGCGAGCTCCAGGCGCGCCGGCGACCGGCGCAGCATGTCCACAGCGTCGTGCAGGAGCCCCGTGCCCTCCGCGCCGCCCGCCACGAGCCCCTGCGCGCGCAGCGCCATGCCGAGCGGACGCGGCGCGCCCCATCGCCGTGCGAGCTCGACCTCCTCGGCGGCCAGCGCCGCGGCGCGCTCTGCGTCACCGCAGCGTGAGGCCGCGACCGCCGCCGACGAGCGCCACGGAAGCGCGCCCGGGTTCGGATTCGGCAGCGCCGCGCCAGCGGCGAGGTGGTCGCCGAGTGCCTCGTCCCAGCGCCCCTGCGCAGCCCGCAGGCGCCCGCGCGCGTGGAGCAGGTAGGCGGCGAGCAGCGCGTGCTGTGCCTCGGGCTCGCCGCCGGACGCCAGCGCGTCCTCTGCCGCCGCCAGGTCGCCGCCCTCGACGAGCGCCCACGTCAGCACGCCGACGGCGAGCGGCACCCACATGCCCCAGCCGTCGGCGCGGTGGGCGAGCGCCTGGGTCGCGTCGGCCGCGGCGTCGGCGACCCGTCCCGACCAGAACAGCGGGGCGGCGCGGCACGCGCTGGCGTTGGCGAAGCCCATCACGGAGCCCCGCGTCCGCGCGTCGGCGAGCGCGGCATCGCACGCCGCGATCGAGGAGCCGAGGTCGTCGGCCCAGACGAGCACCGCGTTGGCGAGCGTCCAGTGCATGCCCTCGGCGGTCTCCTGCGGCACCAGCGCGCCGTCGCCGAGCGCCCGCCGCGCGAGGTCGCGAGCGCGCTCGTGCGGCTCGATGCCGAAGCCGGCACGGACGGCGAGCGCGCTCAACACGGCGCGTTCGCCTGCGCTCAGCTCGTCCGCGCCGTCGGCGATGCGCGAGCGCAGCGCGACGGTCTCCTCGTGCAGAGCCGGCTCAGCGATGCCGATCATCGCCAGCCCGGCGGCCAGCTGCCGGCCGATCTCGCAGTCGCCCTCGTCGCCGGCCGCCTCGAGGCCCCGGCGGTAGGCGGCTCCGGCCTCCAGGTGACGTCCCGACCCGAAGAGCGCCTGCCCGAGGGCGAGCTGGACCTCGGCGACGCGGTGAGGGTCGTCGAGGAGCACGAGGGCCTGGTCGTACGCGACCGCCGCCTCCGCCGTACGCGTTGCCGCAAGCGCGGTGCCGAGCTCGATCAGCAGTTCGGCGCGCTCGGGCCGGGCGGCGGGCTCGTCGAGCGCGCGCCGCAGCAGTCGCGCGGGGAGCTCCCGGGCGCCGCGCTCGACGGTCCGCGCCGCGGCGTGCCGCAGCGTCTCGACCGCCCACGGCTCGCCGGCGGCGGGCGCGTCGAGCAGGTGGCGCGCGACGCGCTCGGCGGGCGCGCCGTCGGCGTGCAGCAGCCGGGCCGCGCGCAGGTGCGCGCGCCGGCGCTCCGCCCCGGCCATGTCGCCGTGGACCGCCGAGCGCAGGACGGGGTGGGCGAAGACGAGCGGCTCCTCCTCGGCGAGGATCGACGCGCGCGCGAGGAGAGCGGCGGCGCCGGCCGCCTCGTCGGCGTCGATGCCCGCCAGCGCGGCGGCCTGGGGAACGTCGGCTTCGAAGAGGATGGCCACCGCGCGAGCGAGCGCCAGGGCGTCGGGTGGAAACCGGGCGAGCCGCAGCAGGATCGACCGCGCGATCGTGTCCGGCGCGACGTCGCCGATCCGGGCGGCCGAGGCCGCCGTGGGGTCAACGTCGTCGTCTCGGAGCGTGAGCAGCAGCTCGCGCACGAGGAACGGGTTGCCGCGCGTCGCCTCGAAGCACGCCGCACAGAACGCGTCCTCGGCGTCGGGGAAGGCGTGGGCGCGGACGAACTCGGCAGTGGCGTCGGGCGACAGCGCGCCGAGCGTCAGGACGGTCGCCGAGGGATCCCCGCTGAGCGCCCGCAGCTCGCCCGACGCGGTCGGCTCACCGGTCCGGACGCCGAGCACCACGGCGACCGGCAGCCCGTCGAGGCGATGGGCGAGATAGGCGGCGAACCGCAGCGACGCCGCGTCGGCCCAATGGGCGTCGTCGATGACGAGCAGCAGGGGGGCGCGGTCGGCGAGGTTGGCGGCCAGCCAGTAGAGGCCGTGGACCAGCGAGAAGACCGCGTCGTGGTCGCCCGGCAGCGTGCGCCCCCACGGTGGCCCCTCGAGCAGCTCGGCGGCCAGGCCCGCCGCGCCGGCGAGCAGCTGGGCGCGCTCGTCGAGCGCCGCGCCCGCCATGCGCGCCTCGAACAACTGCAGCGCCGCGCCGAACGGGAAGTCGCCCTCCGACTCGCCGCCGCGGGCGGTGAGCACCTGCAGCCCGCGCTCGCGCGCGAGGTCGCCGGCGTGCGCGAGCAGCCGGGACTTGCCGATCCCCGCCTCGCCCTCGACGACGACGAGCGCGCCGCGGCCCTCGAGCGCCGCATCGAGCGCGTCCTCGACCGCGCGCAGCTCGGCCCCACGCTCGAGCAGGTCATCAGGGGCCAGGTGAGCGGCATCGAGCGCCAAGGGAACCCGGCGCGAAGGTAGCGGCGCTTGAGCCGTCGGTCCACCAACTGGACGAACGTCGGACCCTGGTCCCGGGGCATCGACGCACCGGACGCAGGAAAGACTAGGTGGGGGTCCCTGGTGACGCCGCGTCACCCGATCGCAGAGGCTCGCCGCCTCGATGACCCCGCCCGCTGCCCGCATCGTGCTCGACCTCGTTCCCGGCGCCGAGCCCGTCGCCGGACACGTCCGCGCCGGGCGCCGGACACCGGTGGCGTTCACCGGCTGGAGGGCGCTCTTCAGCGCGCTGCACGACGTGCTGACCCAGCCGGCCGCCGATGCCGGCGACCCGACCGACCTTCCCGCCCCAGAACCCCGGAGATGACCGTGCCCAGCTACCCCTTCGCCCGGTCGCTGCCCAAGAGCGGCAACGCGCCAGCGACGCGAACCCTGGGGTGCGACCCCAGCGAGGTACCGGGATCCGGTGCCGATGCCTACCAGACCAAGAACCACGCGCCCTCCGTTCCGCCAGGGCGCAAGGAGGAGTTCCCGGAGATGCCTCACCCTTCCC